>NZ_WJZD01000023.1:0-107831 GCF_021609665.1 Pseudomonas sp. PA-1-3F
CTTTACGCCCCACCCGGCCCCTCGCTCTCGTTCCTTTACACCGCTCCTGCGGACAATGCCCCCACACGCGGCAATCGCCGCAAGACGGGGAAATTTCCATGAGCGTTCTGGACGGAGTGTCACTGCTATTGGCCGTGGCGCTGTTCATTTATCTGCTGGTTGCGCTGTTACGCGCGGATCGGAACTAGGAGCGGGCTATGCACAGTTATGACTATTGGCTGATCATCGCCTTCTTTGCCGTGGTACTGGTGCCGGCACCCTTTTTGGGGCGGTTCTACTACAAGGTGATGGAAGGCCAGCGCACTTGGCTCACCCCGGTACTGGGGCCTGTCGAGAAAGCCTGTTATCGCCTCTCGGGCGTGGATGCGCAGCAGGAGCAGAGCTGGCAGAAATACATGCTGGCCTTGCTCGCATTCAACCTGGCGGGCTTCTCGTTGTTGTTCTCGATCCTTTTATTTCAGGGCTCCCTGCCACTGAACCCGCAGAAACTGCCGGGCCAGGAATGGACCATGGCGTTCAACACCGCCGTCAGCTTCATGACCAATACCAACTGGCAGAACTACAGCGGCGAAGCGTCCCTAAGTTATCTAAGTCAGATGGCCGGCCTCACGGTGCAGAACTTCGTCAGTGCGGCGACCGGTCTCGCCGTCCTGGTCGCCTTGTGCCGTGGGATCGGGCGCAAATCTGCCCAGACCCTGGGCAACTTCTGGGTCGACATGACCCGCGCCACCCTCTACGGCCTGCTGCCGTTGTGCCTGGTGCTCGCGCTGTTTCTGGTGTGGCAGGGCGTACCGCAAACCTTCGCCCACTATGTTGATGCGGTCACGCTGCAAGGCGTGGATCAGGTGATTCCCCTAGGGCCGGCCGCGAGCCAGATTGCGATCAAGCAACTGGGCACCAACGGCGGTGGCTTCTTCGGCGTGAACTCGGCGCATCCGTTTGAAGACCCGACAGCCTGGGCCAACCTGTTTGAAGTGGCCTCGATCATCCTGATCCCGGTAGCGTTGGTGTTTACCTTCGGCCATTACGTCAAAGACCTGCGTCAGAGCCGGGCGATCCTCGCGTGCATGCTGGCGTTGTTCCTGATCGGCGGCGCGACGTCGCTGTGGTCCGAGTACCAGCCCAATCCAACCCTGAACAACCCGGCGGTGGAGCAAACCGCACCGTTGGAAGGCAAGGAAACACGCTTCGGCACCACCGGTACCGTGCTGTGGTCGGTGACCACCACTGCGGCGTCCAACGGTTCGGTCAATGGCATGCAGGACAGCCTCAGCCCCCTTAGTGGGATGGTCGCGCTGGTCAACATGATGGTCGGCGAAGTGATCTTCGGCGGCGTGGGTGCCGGTATGTACGGCATGTTGCTCAACGTGTTGATCGCGGTGTTCCTCGCCGGCTTGATGATCGGCCGCACCCCCGAATACCTGGGCAAGAAACTCCAGGCCAAGGAAGTGCAATTGCTGGTGGTGACTCTGCTGGTTATGCCGGTCGGCGTATTGGTCTTGAGTGCCATCGCCGCCAGCCTGCCCGGCCCGGCAGGTGCCATCAGCAACCCTGGCCCCCATGGCTTCAGCCAGTTGCTCTACGCCTATACCTCGGCCAGTGCCAACAACGGTTCGGCGTTTGCCGGCCTCGGCGCCAATACCCCATTCCATAACCTGATGCTCGGCCTGGGCATGTTGATCGGCCGCTTTGGCTACATCCTCCCGGTACTGGCCCTGGCCGGCAGCCTGGCGATGAAGAAGACCGCACCGATTGGCCAGAACAGCTTCCCCACCCATGGCGCGCTGTTCGTGACCTTGTTGACCGTGACCATTTTGCTGGTGGGCGGCCTGACTTTCCTGCCGACGCTGGCGTTGGGCCCCATCGCTGAACACTTGAGCATGGGCTTCTAGTTAAGGGATATGAAAATGAATATGCCTGCAAAAAACGCGGCCCCGGTCAAACCCCAGGAGCCCGCCAAAACCGCTATCTCGGCGCTGTGGCGCCCGGCACTGGTCCAGGCGTTCGTCAAGCTGGACCCACGCCAACTGCAACGCTCGCCAGTGATGCTGGTGGTGGAGCTGACCGCCATCCTCACCACCGTATTGTGCTTTGTGCCCGACACCACCGTGCCGACCTTTGTCGCCGTGCAAATCGCCGTGTGGCTGTGGTTCACCGTGCTGTTCGCCAACTTCGCCGAGGCCTTGGCCGAAGGCCGTGGCAAAGCCCGGGCCGACAGCCTCAAGGCTGGCAGCGAAGGCTTGAGCGCCCGACGCCAGGAAGCCGATGGCAGCTTCAAGGTGGTGCCGGCCACCAGCCTGCGCAAGGGCGATGTGGTACGTGTTGCCGCCGGGGAGATGATCCCCGGTGACGGCGAGGTCGTCGAAGGGATTGCGGCGGTCAACGAAGCGGCGATTACCGGCGAATCCGCCCCGGTGATCCGCGAGTCTGGCGGCGACCGCTCGGCCGTCACCGGCAACACGCGGCTGGTGTCGGACTGGCTGCTCATCCGCATCACCGCCAACCCGGGCGAGTCCACCCTGGACCGCATGATCGCCCTGGTGGAAGGCGCCAAACGCCAGAAAACCCCCAACGAAGTCGCGCTGGATATCCTGCTGATCGGCCTGACCCTGATCTTTCTGCTGGTGGTCGTGACCCTGCAGCCGTTCGCCCACTTTGCAAATGGCAGCTTGCCGCTGGTGTTCCTGGTCGCACTGCTGGTGACGCTGATTCCCACCACCATTGGCGGCCTGTTGTCGGCCATCGGGATTGCCGGCATGGACCGCCTGGTGCGCCTCAACGTGATCGCCAAGTCTGGCCGCGCGGTAGAAGCGGCGGGGGATGTGCATGTGTTGCTGCTGGACAAGACCGGCACCATCACCTTCGGCAACCGTCGTTGCTCGGCCGTGGTCGCTGCACCTGGTGTCAGTGGCCGCGAATTGGCCGAAGGCGCGTTGCTGGCGTCCCTGGCCGATGACACGGCGGAAGGCAAGTCCATCGTTGAATACCTGCGCGCCTTGCACCCCCAGGCCGAGCCGAGCCTGGATGCGTTGACCGCCGTGCCCTTCAGCGCCGAGACCCGTTTGTCCGGTGTCGACTATCAGGGCCGTGTGTTCCGTAAAGGCGCGGTGGACTCGCTGCTGGCGTTTATCGGCCAGCAACGTAGCGACCTGCTGCCTGCGTTGTCGCGGGAAATCGACAAGATCGCCCAAAGCGGCGGCACGCCCTTGCTGGTGTGCGCCGATGGCAAGTTACTGGGGGCGATCCATCTCAAAGACGTGGTCAAGCCAGGTATTCGTGAGCGTTTTGCCGAGTTGCGCAAGTTGGGGATTCGCACCGTGATGGTCACTGGCGACAACCCGTTGACCGCCGCCGCGATTGCCGCTGAAGCGGGTGTGGACGATGTGCTGGCCGAAGCCACGCCAGAGAAGAAACTCGCGCGTATTCGTCATGAGCAGAACGATGGTCGTCTGGTTGCCATGTGCGGCGACGGCGCCAACGACGCCCCGGCGCTGGCCCAGGCTGACGTCGGCATGGCGATGAACGACGGCACCCAGGCCGCGCGCGAAGCCGCCAACATGGTCGACCTCGACAGCGACCCGACCAAGCTGCTGGACGTGGTGCAGATCGGCAAGGAGTTGCTGGTGACTCGCGGCGCGCTGACGACCTTTTCCATCGCCAACGACGTGGCCAAGTACTTCGCGATCCTGCCGGCGCTGTTCGCCTCGATCTACCCGCAACTGGGCGTGCTCAACATCATGCACTTGCAGAGCCCGCAGAGCGCGATCCTTTCGGCCATTGTGTTCAACGCGCTGATTATCGTGGTGCTGATCCCGTTGGCCCTGCGCGGCGTGCGCGTGCAGGCCGCGAGTGCGGCGGCGTTGTTGCGGCGCAATCTGCTGATCTACGGGCTGGGCGGATTGTTGGTGCCGTTCGTGGGGATCAAGGCCATCGACATGTTGCTGACCGCGCTGCACCTGGTTTGACCTGGCCGCTGATCGCTCCCACGCTCCGCTGATCGTTCCCACGCTCCGCGTGGGAATGCCACCCCGGACGCTCCGCGTCCCACCGCACCACTGAATTGAGGAGTCTGAAATGTCCAACATCATCCGCCCAGCCCTGAGCTTGCTGGTACTCATGACCCTGATCACCGGCGTGGCCTACCCGCTGGTAGTCACTGGCGTGGCCCAAGTGGCCTTCCCCGATCAAGCCAATGGCAGCCTGGTGCGCGACGCCAGCGGCAAGGTGCGTGGCTCCATCCTGATCGCCCAGGACTTTACTGGTGACCGCTGGTTTCACCCACGCCCGTCAGCCGGTGCTTTTGCCACAGTGTCCAGCAGTGCCAGTAACCTGGGCCCGAGCAATCCGGCCTTGGCCACTCGCATAGTCGAAGAGGCCAGCAAGCAGTCAGTACCGGGCCAGGGCCCGGTGCCATTGGCCTCGCTGACCACCTCCGGCAGCGGCCTTGATCCACACTTGCCACCGCAGGCGATTGCCTATCAACTGGCGCGAGTAGCGGCGGCGCGAAATGTGCCGGTGTCGACCTTGCAGCGGTTGCTGGATGAGCACATCGAAAGCCCTCTGGTAGGCCCGCCTGTAGTAAACGTCCTGGCCCTGAACATGGCTTTGGAAACGTTGTAAGCCTTGCGACCGCCATCGCGGGCAAGCCCGGCTCCCACATTTGGAATGCATTCCACTGTGGGAGCCGGGCTTGCCCGCGATGGCGGCCTTGAAGACTCTCTATCAATACCTGAAGGAACCCCCGAGCATGAGCGACGCCGGCCGCGCCGATGCCCTGTTAGCCGATCTGCCCCGGGACGGCCGTGGCCGGCTCAAAGTTTTCCTCGGCGCCGCGCCCGGTGTCGGCAAGACCTACGCCATGCTCCAGGCGGCCCATACCCAACTGCGCCAAGGCGTGCGCCTGATCGCTGGGGTGGTCGAAACCCATGGCCGCGCCGAGACCGAAGCCTTGCTCAGCGGCCTGCCGCAACAACCGTTGTTGCGCAGCGAATACCGTGGCGTGATGCTCGAAGAAATGGACCTCGACGGCCTGCTCGCCGCCAAGCCAAAACTGGTGCTGGTCGATGAACTGGCCCACAGCAACGCCCCTGGCAGCCGTCATGAAAAACGCTGGCAAGACATCCAGGAACTGCTCGCGGCCGGCATCAACGTATTCACCACGGTCAACGTCCAGCACCTGGAAAGCCTCAATGACCAGGTGCGTGGCATCACTGGCGTGCAAGTGCGCGAAACCTTGCCGGACTGGGTGCTGCAAGAGGCCGACGAACTGCTGCTGATCGACTTGCCATCCCGCGAGCTGCTTGAGCGTCTGCGTGACGGCAAGGTGTATGTGCCGGAGCAGGCGCGTGCGGCCATCGATGCGTTTTTCACCCAGACCAACCTCATGGCCCTGCGCGAGCTGGCCATGCAAACTGCCGCCGCCCACGTCGACGATGACCTGGCCCAGGGCTACCGCCAACTCGGTCAGGCCGCGCCGGCAGTGCGTGGGCGCCTGTTGGTCGGTGTGGATGGCGATGCGCAAGCCGAACGACTGGTGCGCCATGCCTGCCGCGTGGCCCAGCGTCGGCATTTGCCCTGGAGCCTGGTGCACATCGACAACGGCCGTGCGCGGGATGAGCAATCGCGCCTGCGCCTGCAAAACGCCCAGCAACTGGCAGAGCGGCTGGGCGGGGAAGTGGTGTTGCTGCGCGCCGGGGAAGTGGCCAAGACCCTCATCCAGCACGCCGCCGAACGCCGTGCCAGTTTAGTGCTGGTGGGGCAGTCACGGATGCGCTGGCGGCGGCGCCTGTTCGGTGGCGGCTTGGCGGCACGCCTGTTGCGCAATGCCCGCGGCTTGGAAATCAACGTCCTCGACAGCGATGACATGCCTGCACCGCCACGCCTGCCGGAGGTGCGCGGGTTGGTGTGGTTCGATTACGCCTTGGCGGTGGTGGCGACCCTCGCCGCTGCCGCAGTGGCCTGGGCCGTGTCCAGTGCGTTGGCGCTGCCGAACATCTCGCTGGTGTTTCTTGCCGCCGTGCTGTTGGTGGCGGTGCGCAGCAGCCTGGGGCCGTCCCTGGTGTGTGCGGCACTGTCGTTTTTGACTTACGATTTTCTGTTTATTCCGCCGAATTTTTCCTTCGCCATCCAGCGGGAAGAAGACGTGTTGACCCTGTTGTTCTTCCTGTTGATGGCAGCGTTGACCGGCAACCTCGCCGCACGCCAGCGCCGCCAGTTGCAGGCGTTGCGCGATACCCAGGAAGAAACCAGCGAACTGCTCGACCTGTCGCGCAAGCTCACCGCTGCCACCGACCGCCAAGCTGTCATCAGTGCCGCCGCCCACCATCTGCAAGGTTGGAACGAGCTCGATCTGTGCCTGGTCAATCGCGATGGACAGGGCGGCTGGAAGGTCGAGACCGGTGGCCCGTTGACCCTCACCGAAGCTGAACGCGCCGCCGCCGATTGGGCCTGGCAGCATGATCAGCCGGCCGGCATGGGCACCGGCACCTTGCCGTTTGGGCGTTGGTGGTGGTGGCCGCTGTCAGGTGAAGAGGGGCCCTTGGGGTTGCTGGGTGTCAGTGCCAAGCCTGGCCTGGAATTGAGCGGGCAACGTCGACGCTTGCTCACCGCGTTGAGCCAACCGCTGGCCCAGGCACTGGCGCGGGCACAATTGGGGCAGGAGTTGGAATCGGCGCGCCTGCACGGCGAAACCGAACAACTGCGCAGTGCTTTGCTCGCGTCGGTGTCCCACGACTTGCGCACGCCATTGACCTCCATGCGCGGCAGCATCGACAGCCTGCTGGCCCTGGGTGAAGCCATCCCCCTGGAGGATCGCCGCGAATTGCTCGAAGGCACTCGCGATGAGGCCGAGCGCCTCGACCGTTATATCCAGAATCTGCTGGACATGACACGCCTGGGCCACGGTGCGCTGAAACTGGCACGCGATTGGGTGTCGCCCGGCGATATTGTCGGCAGTGCCCTTGGGCGATTGCGCGCCGTGCTGGCGCCGTTGCAGATGAGCACCGATGTGCCGCCGGAACTGCCCTTGTTGTATGTGCATGCGGCGCTGATTGAGCAGGCCCTGGTCAATGTGCTGGAAAACGCCGCACGGTTTTCGCCGCCCCAGGGCCGCTTGCAGTTGCGCGCGGGCGTGCAGGATGAGCAGTTGTTTTTTGCCGTAGCGGATGAAGGGCCAGGGATTCCCGAGGAGGAGCGTGCGAAGATCTTCGACATGTTCTACACCGCTGCCCGCGGTGATCGAGGCGGGCAGGGCACCGGCCTCGGCTTGGCGATCTGCCAGGGCATGGTCGGTGCGCACGGTGGGCATATCAGCGTGGCCGATGGCATTGACGGGCGGGGCACCTGCATCACCTTGTTTCTGCCATTGCCGACACAGCCTGCCCTGGAATAAACCTTGTAGGAGCGAGCTTGCTCGCGAAGGTCGTTAACGATAATGATGGCGTCCTGAACGCACGCGGTGCCTCGAGGTTTTTCGCGAGCAAGCTCGCTCCTACAGGGGGGTGATTTTTTAATGGGTTTTAATGAGACACCATGAGCCAGACCGCGACGATTCTTGTCATTGATGACGAACCGCAGATCCGCAAATTCCTGCGCATCAGCCTGGCTTCCCAAGGCTATAAGGTAATCGAAGCCGGCACCGGCAACGAAGGCCTGGCCCAAGCGGCCTTGAGCAAACCGGATCTGCTGGTACTCGACCTGGGCCTGCCCGACATGGACGGCCAACAGGTGCTGCGCGAGTTTCGCGAATGGTCCACGGTGCCGGTGCTGGTGCTGTCGGTGCGGGCCAGCGAAGGTCAGAAGGTCGAGGCCCTCGACGGTGGCGCCAATGACTACGTGACCAAACCGTTCGGCATCCAGGAGTTTCTTGCCCGTGTGCGTGCGCTGTTGCGCCAGGCACCGGCCGGAGAGGCCCAGGAAGCCGCCTTGAGTTTTGGCCCGCTGACGGTCGACCTGGCCTATCGCCGCGTTTTGCTGGACGGTGCCGAAGTGGCGCTGACCCGCAAGGAATACGCAGTGCTGGCGCAGTTGGCACGCCATCCGGGGCGGGTGATTACCCAACAGCAATTGCTCAAGGACATCTGGGGGCCAACTCATACTGAGGACAGCCACTACCTGCGTATCGTGGTGGGGCACCTGCGCCAGAAGCTGGCGGATGACCCGACCCGGCCACGGTTTATCGTGACTGAGGCGGGGGTGGGGTATCGGTTGCTAGGTGCCTGAATCTGTGGTGCCTGCGCTGGCGCCATCGCAGGCAAGCCAGCTCCCACAGTTGAAATGCATGCCCCTGTGGGAGCCGGGCTTGCCCGCGATGAGGCCATCCGCAACACTTACACGCTCAACTCTGCTCACTCTCATACCGATCCAACGTATCACTGGCAATCTCCCGCCCCAAAGCGATCAATTCCGGCGCTTTATAGAACTCGAAAAAGCGGCACACCCGCTTTGGCACGTTGATCAGCACATCGGGCGGATACCCAGCGATCTTGTATTGTGCCAATGAGGTTTGCATCACCTCGAAACTCTGGTTGATCAGGTCCAGCAACGAGGCTGGCCCGACGTTGTCGATGATGAACGAGCCGGTGGCCGACTTCGGTGCACCGGCTTTCTCGGGCGCCGCGGCAGGTTGCTGGGCTTCGGGTTCGGCAGACTCCAGCCACGGGTTGATTTCGGCGGCCTGGGCCTGCAAGGCTTCTTGTTCCAGCTTCATCAACTGCTCGGCCTGCTTGCGGCGAAATGGCAGGTGGGAGCCCAGTGACTTGGCCAGGCTGTTGAAGCGGCTCTTGAACGCCGGCGGGCGCGGAATCACCGGCAATTGGTAGTGTTTCTGGTTGGTGGCATTGAGGTTGACCGCAATGATCAAGTCGCAATGGCTCGACACCACCGGAACGATGGGCAGCGGGTTGAGCAGGCCGCCGTCCACCAGCATGCGGTTGCCCTGCATCACCGGTGTGAACAGGCTGGGGATGGCCGCCGAGGCGCGCATCGCCTGGTGCAGGCAGCCTTCCTGGAACCAGATCTCCTGTTGGTTGGTGAGGTCGGTGGCGACGGCGGTGTAGGGGATGCGCAGCTCCTCGATATTGATATCGCCGACAATCTTGCGGATTTGCCCGAACACCTTCTCACCGCGAATCGCTCCCAGGCGAAAGCTCACATCTACCAGGCGCAATACGTCGAGGTAGTCCAGGCTTTCGATCCAGTTGCGGTACTCGTCGAGCTTGCCGGCGGCGTAGATTCCACCCACCACGGCGCCCATGGAACAGCCGGCGATACAGGCGATGTCATAGCCGCGTCGTTCGATTTCTTCGATCACCCCGATATGGGCGTAGCCCCTGGCCCCACCGGAGCCCAGCACTAAGGCAACACGTTTCTTCATGGCCAGATCCTTCGCAAAACAGGGGCCCACAATGCACCCATCAAGGGGCCTGCTTCAATCCTTGCTGACAGCGCGCAATATTTTTCCAGGCTGGCGATCAGCCTCGGGTATGCTCTGGCAATAGGTACTACTGATTTCAGGCTAAGGACAAGGCACTTTTCCCTGTAGGCAACGTCTACAGGCTACGACTGAATTTGTATATTTGAGGTGTCATCAATGAAAGCCTGGATCTGTGTGCCTGTGATCGTGTTGGCCTTGGCTGGCTGTGCCGGGAAAACCGCGTATCGCGACAGCTGTGGCTCGCAATTGGACGCCGCCTGGAAAGAGCTGGACCTGGCCAAGGCCGAAGGTTTTGCTGGCACTGTCAGCTACTCCAAGGCTTTGTCGCTGTTGACTGGCGCCAAGACTCAGCAGCAGTTTGAAGCGTTCGAGGGTTGCTCCAACAAGGCCGAAAAGGCGCGGTTCTACATTCGTGAGTCTCGCGCCGGGCGATGACCCTGCGGCGGATAGGATTTTTCATCGGAAAGTGAGGGCAGGATGTCAGCGTTGGTCAATCAGTTAGTCGCTCAGGTCATTGGCCTGGAAGTAGGGTTACTGAGCTGCCAGGCTCGCCTCGCCGCCGTCACTGACGATGAAGCCTTGCATGATTTGCGCACCACGGTACGCCGCCTGCGCAGCCTGTTGCGCCCTTTGCGCGGGCTGCCCGGTGTCGAACAGCTTGAATTGGCCGCCAGCACGGTTGGCCAACTGACTACGCCGCTACGCGACCGAGAGGTGCTGGCGGCGTATTTGCATCAGCACGGTCATCACGACGCGGCTGATCGACGCCTGCGTCTGCAGCCCGAGGCTTATCGCAAAGTGGCGCAAAGCCCGGAGTTGGCGCACTTGCTGCTGATTCTGGATGCGTTCCCACGGTTTATCCGCGCGTCCCAGCATCAGAAACTGCTCAAGGGCTTGCGCCCGCGCATCCAGAAACGCCTGGCCAAGCAATGGCAGGCACTCGATGGCGCCTTGAAGGACCCCGATCATGACCGCCACCGGCTACGGTTGCTGATCAAGCGTGTGCGCTATGCCGCCGAGGCGTATCCCGAGCTGGACAAATTACCCACCGACGCCCTGTCGCACTTGAAGAAAGCCCAGAGCGCGCTGGGTGACTGGCATGACTGTTGGCAGTGGCTGGCCCAGGCCGGGCACGAGCCGGACCTGCAACCCTGCGTAGCGGTGTGGCAGCGCACCATGCTCAAGGCGCAAGGCAAGGCCGACCGCGTGCTGGACACGCTCAGCGCCGAGTGTTTTTAAACCGGTCCGGTTTTTGGCCGGAATGGGCGCTGTGCCTGTGCAATTCGATGGTTAAGATTCCTCCAGGATTTTCTTGATGTGAGGTCGCCATGCGCTTTAGTGATTTGCTCGACGCTGCCCGTAGCAATCCGCTGGATGTCACCATCCCTGCCGAATGGGCCCAGGGCCGGGCCACCTTTGGCGGGCTGGTCGCTGCCTTGCAGTACGAGGCGCTGCGCGCCCAGGTGCCGGCGGACCGACCGCTGCGCTCGCTGGCCATCACCTTTGTCGGCCCGGTAGCGCCGGATGTAACTGCCAGCTATCAAGTCGAAGTGCTGCGCGAAGGCAAGGCGGTCAGCCAGTTGCTCGGGCGCGTGGTGCAGAACGGTGAAGTGGCGACCCTGGTCCAGGCCAGTTTTGGCGCCTCTCGCCCCTCCGAAATTGACGTGGAAAGTGAGCCGCCACCGGTATTCAAACAGTGGGATGAGTGCCAGGAACTGCCCTATATCAAGGGTGTTACCCCCGAATTCATGCGTCATTTGGCAATGCGCTGGAGTGTCGGTGGCTTGCCGTTTACGGGCAATAAATCCCGCGACATGGGCGGCTGGGTGCGGTTGCGGGGGGATGTGAAAGAGGAGCCACTGACCGAGGCGCATATCCTCGCCCTGGTCGACGCCTGGCCACCGGCGTTGCTGCCACACCTGAAAAAGCCCGCGCCGGGCAGCACCCTGACCTGGACCATCGAGTTCATCCAGCCGTTGCAAGACCTGACTACGCTCGACTGGTGCCAGTACCACGTCAACATCGAACACGCCCGCGACGGCTATGGCCACGCTGCCGCTGCCTTGTGGAGCCCGACCGGCGAGTTGATCGCCCTCAGCCGCCAGACCGTGGTGGTGTTCGCCTGAACCCGCCGGTCAGTGGTGGTGCCGCTGCCGCCAGGCGCGCCACCAGCCACCGCTGAGCACAAAGCGCGGGAAGGTCACGAACTGCTCAACCACCAGGCGCTGCACCGCATCTTTGCGATCACTGAACGGCTCACTGGCCTGGGCTTCCAGGCTATGGCCGTGACCCTGCAACGCCAGGCCCGCGACAATGCCAATGACACCGACCGCGAAGCTGGCCAGGCTAAGGCTGAACACGCCCGACACGATCAGCAGGAAACCGACGATAAACAGCGGCACGGCAATCAGGTGCAACGCCAGGTTGGTTGGGTGCTGATGGTTCTGTGGGTACTGACGCCATTGCCAGGCGGGGAGATTGGGGTGACGTTTGCCCATGGTGGAGAATCCTCTGTCCGTTGAAACAACTTGAACAGAGTTTAGGTTGAGGTGGGCGAGGTGGCGAATTGGGGCTGGCTATGGGGGTCATAGGCTGCAATTTAGGCGGAGTGACCCTCATGCCCAAATGACACAGTCATGATCATCCATGTGTACCAGGAACGTCAGCTCTTTATCGGTTATCCAAAACGGATATCCGGTGGTTTCGCCTAACACAGAGGCTAGCACTCGAGCGTTTTCCATTCTCCAGGCGCTATACGCTGAGTCAAATACCAGCAGAACCAGGCCATTCCCGCTAATGCGATGCGGCATCTCCTTCCAAAAGTCAGGGTTGTGTTCGGTGCTTTTCTCGTTCAGTTCGATGGGATCAAGCACATTGCTCTGCGCTTTGAAGAATTTTCTCGTCAGAGAGCTTATCAACAAGTTGAGTTCGCTCGAATCAAGCTTTCCAGTGTCGAGGTTCAGCGCATTACAGGCTTCGTCTATTTCGTCTTCCAGGTAACTCATCAGGGGACACCTATTCTGGACCGGCTGACAGGAACCAGTTGGAGCAGTATATGGCCTCTTTTGGCTCCTCCGTCGCCTCTCTTTCCAGGTGTTTGATAGCCAATATGAGGTGATTTCGGGCCTTCTTTACTTGGCACGAGCATAGGATCGTCAATATTCACTTCCGCTCCTCTATTGGGACCGGTTTTTACTCGCCGTTCTGTTGGAAATGATTTGCCATATTGGTCTTTGCCCCATTTCGATACGCTGTATTCGGACCTGGGTATACCCGTTCTGCGAAAAGCCTCATCCAAACCATCGGTGGGAAAGAGTAGCGCCGTGGGTGTGAATGTGGGAAGGATTCCAGTCTGTTAAGCGCAGATCCCCTGTGGGAGCGGGCTTGCCCGCGAAGGCGGTGTGTCAGTCACTGCCTCTGTTACTGCACTACCGCTTTCGCAGGCAAGCCAGCTCCCACTTTTGATCTTCGTTGCTTTGAGTATTGCGTTCGCTTGACTGATCGGCACCAAGGCTTACCTCCGATGTTGTTGGGTCAGTTTGCACATGCATTGGCTGGTTCACAGTTATCGAGGTCAAGTCCCATCCCATATTCGATATTCAGAGTGTCTAGGGTAAGGAGATTTACCTGAACGGCATCAAGACTGTATGAAGTACAAATTAGATGTGGACCCTTCGATTTTCTTGGCTTTGCCCTTTTTTAGGTACGCATTGAACTCACGTTCCAAGGCTTGTTTATCTGTATATTTTTTGTACTTGCTGGGTGTTTCGCATGCGTACATATACAGCCTCCACGAGTCGAAACCGTCGACCCTATCGTCCGGGCCGTAATCAAAGTCGACACATATTTCAGATAAGTAAACACTGCAACCAATACCGTGCAGCTCGTAGGTGACATTTGCAGCGACCGTCCCACGCTGCGGGATTTTTTTGGATCGCCACAGACCAATGATATTTTTGGTTCCAAACACTTGCTCAAGTAAGTCGGTAGCCTTTTTTACTTGCTCCAAGTATTCTGTGATCAAATGTTCTAGCGTCTGAGCTCTCATCGTCTAGGCCTTTCCAGTCTATCCAGTCCTACTGCATTTGAAGCGTCTATTACGTCCTGGGTGCTGTTGAACGAGCTGTTATGGTCACCTATATTCTGGATTAGTTTTATGGTGACTGGCGTCTTTGTTTGTCTTGCAGCGGCAGCTCGGTGGTGCCCATCAACAATATAGCGTTGCTCGTTATACTCAAAAACGTCTATTGGCGTATTTTTATCGTATCCGTCGTTTCGCATACTGCGAGCAATTTCTTCCACACGCTTGGTTGACCGCTTCCCTTCAATGCTGTGTGTTCTATTTAAGAAGGTTGCGTCTACTCCGTGAACAAGAGGAGCTGAAGGCTGTCCATCATCCACGCTCGATTTGTAGGATGGATCGTCAGCACTCGTTTGCTTTTTACACCCATCATCGCCTGGGCATGAATTCAAGCCTAGCGGGTCTACCCACCCTGTCGGATTGGGCACGTACTGGTAGCCATTGATCCCACCCGCCAACTTCACCGGATCCGGCGTCAGATAGCGACCAATATCCGGATTGTAGTAGCGATGGCGGTTGTAGTGCAGTCCGCTTTCCGCATCGAAATACTGCCCTTGAAACCGCAGTGGGTTGTCGATTTTGCCCCACGTCGAGCCGGGCGATCTGGCCGTAGGCGCGGTAGTGGGCGGACCAGACGATTTCGCCCTCGGGGCTGGTCAGTTCCTGCGGGGTGCCGAGGTGGTCGAGTTGGTAGTGGTAGGGCTTGGTTTCTTTTGGGCCGAAACCTTCCAACAGGGCCAAGGGGCGGAAGCTGTCGGGCTCGTAGAGGTAGCTGCGATGGCGCTCTGCATGGTGTTCGGCTATCAGCTTGTCGCCTTGCCAGAAAAACTCGGTGGTTTTGTCGTCCACGGTTTTGCTGATGCGGCGTCCAAATGGGTCATAGCGATAGCTGGCGGTTTGGCCGTTCGGCTTTGTGATGCTGATTAACCGATGCTGGCAGTCGTAGCGGTATTCGGTGATGAGTTGCTGGCCCTTGCCGCGCCGCTCACGAATCAAGTTGCCAAAGGCGTCGTAGTCGTAGTGGCGGTCGCCCTGGATCATTAGACGATTCGCCGCGACGATGTCCGTGCCGGGGCGGTCTTGCATCAGCAGGTTGCCGGCCGGGTTGTGGGCGAAGCGTTCCTGTACGTCCTGGGAGTGGTCGGCGCGGGTCAGGCGATTAAGCGGGTCGTAGCGGTAAAGGTGTTCGCCTTTGCGGGTGTCGAGCAGGCGGGTGAGGTTGCCGCTTTTGTCGTAGTCGTATTGGCGTTGGTAGAGGTGGTTTTGTTGCTGCGTTACCGCGTGGGCGTGCAGGCGGTGTTGGTCGTCGTAGTGGTAGTGGCTGAGCACTTGGCCTTGCTGGCGCTGATGTTCTCGGCCGCTCTTGAATAGATGTGAGGTGAGTACTTCACCGTTGAGCTCGACGGTGGCGAGGTGGCCGCCTTTGTCGTGGTTGAAGGTGAGGCGGTTGTTGTCCGGCAGGCACAGATTTTTCAGCTGGCCGCAGGCGTCGTAGCCGTAGCGCAGGGTGCCCCAGCCCTGGTGTTCGGCGGTGAGGCGGTTTTGGCGGTCGTATTCGTAGGCCAGCGCCCAGTGGCCGTCCTCGACGCTGAGGAGGTTGCCCTGGCGGTCGTAGGCATAGTCGACAACGCTGGCATCGGGCAGGATTTTTCGGACGAGGCGACCGACGTGGTCGCGCTCGTAGCGGGTGACTAGCTGACTGCCATCGTCGCCGTATTCAGTTTTTTCCTGCAGGTTGCCGTTGAGGTCGTAGGCGTAGGCGGTGCGCTGGCCGTCGAAGCCGGTTTCCTGGCGGATCAGGCCGTTGGGGTGGTAGTCGAGTTGGTAGGTTTCGCCGGCTTCGTTTTCGATCTCGGTGAGCAATAGCCGAGCGTTGTCGTAGCGGTACTTGACCTGGGTGCCGTCGGCGTTGAGGCGGCGGCTGATCAGGTGCAGGCCATCGGCGTATTCGTAGCGGGTGACGTGGCCGAGTTCGTCGCGTTCGGCGATGATTTTGCCGTAGGGGTTGTAGCTGAATTCCCTACAACCACCGCCTGGCAATACAAGACGAATCAACCTACCGACGCAGTCCCAGTGATATTGCGTCAGCGCACCATGCTCATCCTCACAGGCAACTTGCCGCCCCAGATCGTCATAGCGATAACGCTTGATCCCACCATTGGGCAATTGCTCCTCAAGCAACTGCCCACGTTCGTTCCACACCAGTCGATGGCAACTGTGATCCGGGTACCAAACTCCAGTCAGTTGCCCGTGCTTGTTGTAGCTGTAGTCAGTAACCTCTCCATCGGGATCGGTCCTACGCGTAACATCGCCCTGGTCATTACGCTCATACTTCCAGACCGCCTCCCCACGCCTGACAACTCGTACAAAACCGTTGTCATGCTCGTAGGACGTTGGCTCATCATCCCCCGGAAACAGCGCGACCAAGCGTCCGGCGTCGTCATACTGATAGGCCGTCACCGCGCCCATCGGGTCTTGCTCGACGGTCAGTCGGCCTTTGTCATCGTAAGATTTGTAATGCTGAGCGCCGTCCGGATCGATGCGCTGCACCAAGCGCGCCCGGTCGTCATGGACATAGACTTCCTGGCTACCATCGGCGTTATGCACGGTGACGCGCCCGTCATCGCCCCAGGCATAACGCGTGTCCATCTGCGAAAAACTCGCCCAATGCCGAACGCAGCGCGCCGCCTTGCCCGCGTGTTCCCATTCCCAATAGAAACTCGCGCCTCCGGCCAACTGCCGCTCGAGAATGACGTGCTGATCGTCGTACCGATAACGCTCGCTTTCACCGACGGCATTGGTCGCACACACCAGTCGGCCAGCTTCGTCATAGGCGTAGGAAACGATGTTCTGCTCGGTTTCCCAAACGTAGGGCTCACGCCCTTTGGCGCGATGAACCTGGTAGTCCACCGCGACAATGCGATCCAGCTCATAACGCAACAGCAACGAGCGCCCCGCGCCGTTATCCAGCCGCTCAATCCGCCCTGAACGATCCCGGCAAAGGCGCAGCCGGTTGTCATACGCATCGCTGATGGTTGTCAGCACACCGTCGCGAAAGTGGTAGAAACGCGAGGCCTGGGCCAGCACCAGTTCGTCAGGCGCCGAACCCAAGTAGATCGCCGCTTCGGCCAGGCTATTGGTGATCGCCGGCCGAGAAACGGTGGGCAAGGGCAGGGTAGTCGAGCGGTTCTCATGGTCGGTCCACACCACCGAATCGCCCGACACCACCAGCCGATGAGCCAGCGCATGGCTCCAGCCAAACCCCAATCCACACTCGGCCTCCACCGCACTGGTGCGATACAGCCGCGTCCACTCAAACGGCAAGATCCCATCCAGCGCGCTATCGGTGAGGGTCAGCAATTCCTCGCCGGTGACCATCGACACCGGGCAACCGTGGGTGACGGTTTTATCCGCAGGCGCCGCCGCATCCCCCTTCGGGTTCGACGCCACAGCCGGCACATCATCGACAGGCTCCTGACGGACCAATGTCGTGCGCTGGGTCTTGCCACGCACCATTGGCACCTGGTTCGAAACCAGCGTGTCGCCCGCCTTCAACGGCACAGCCGGCACTGCCTTGACCGGCGTCGCCGCACTGCTCAGCAAAACCGGCTTGGCGGCCTCGACATGGGTTTCCAGCCGAGGCCCCGCCACCTGCTTGGCCAGCAACTCCAACAACGCCCGCGCCCGCCCGGATTTGACGTGACTGAGCGTCTGCGCGCCCAGGCGCAGCTGGACCCCAATGCCTCGCGTGGCCCAGATCAGCAACAGATTGATCAAGACTTCGCCGGTGATTTCACCCAGCAGTTCGTACATATCGGGTGGCGGCAGCATGCGTACCCAGGCCATCAGCGCCGACAGGTAGATAAACAACAGCGGCTCATCACTGAGTACCAGCAACCCCTTGGCCAGCGTGTCTTTGCCCAGCTTGAGCAGCGCATTCAGCTCGGCCTCGGACAGGTATTTCAGCAACGTTTCGCTGTTGGTCTTGAGGTTGGCGAGCAGGTCGTACAGCTCGGTGATGTTGTCCCACAGGTTATAAAGCGCGTTGCCCAGCCCGGCAGCAAAGGCCACGCCCTGTAAGGCACTGCGCTTGTAAGCCGGCGCTTTGGCAAAGTCTGCCCATCGAGGCTTGAAGTGCTCGGCCCATGCCGTGCGCAAATCCGTTTCCAGCCCGGCGATCACAGACTCATAGGACGCATACAGCGCCTGGACGTGAACCTTGGAAACAGTGGGATAAAAGGTGATTTCGTACTGTTGGTCGCGGCTACAGTCGCTGACTTCAAGAATGCCGCTGGGGCCAATGGTCCGATGCAGTGGCGCGCCTACCGGGATGCCGTCCTGTGCAACGGCTTGCAGCCTCACGGGCGTGTTGCCGATAGGCACGAACTGCGTGCTTTCGAACAGATGCACCAGCGTCAGCCCACCCTGGGCTTTGCATTGAGCGACGGTGCGGCTGGGTTTGTCGGAAGAGATCGGCGCGACCAGTGCGACGTCTTCCCCAACCTTGAACACCTGCTCCACGCTAAGTGCCGAACCACTTAAAAAGCTGTCGGTCCACTTATCAAAGGTATTCAGGCAGGTGCGGAAGTCCGCGAATACGCGCTCAACCTTCGGCGCTTCGGGATCCATCGGCACCAGCATCAGGTTGGCCAGCACCGCGATCAAGAGACAGCCCCATTTATCAGGGCTCTAACGAACACCAGCATCTGCACTCCCTCGCACTGTTTGATCAGGCGAGGGACTTTGCAGCGGTTGTCAGGTAAAAGAAGTCGGCGTTATGCGCGGAAATAGCGAGGAAATTTCGTCTTAACTTCAGGTAAACCGAGGCTTGGTCGTAGGAGTCGGATTACAGCTGGAACAGTCTTACAACTTCAACTGCCCAATCGCCTTGCTCAACTCCCCGGCCAGCGTCGCCAGTTCATTGCTGGTAGTCGCCGACGCCACGGTTTGATGTACGGTGTTTTCGGTCACATCGCGAATGCTCACCACGGCGCGGTTCATCTCTTCGGCAACATGGCTTTGCTGCTCGGCGGCCACGGCGATCTGGGTGTTGCTTTCGCGCATCTGTGCCACGGCCCCGGTGATTTCAGCCAAGGCCACCCCAGCTTCCTGGGCCTGCTGGACGCAGTCATCGGCCTTGAATGAGCTTTCCTGCATGAAGTCCACGGCGTCGCGGGTACCGGCTTGCAGCGCCGAGACCATGCGGGTGATTTCGTCGGTGGAGCTTTGCACACGCTTGGCCAGGTTGCGCACTTCGTCGGCGACTACCGCGAAACCGCGGCCCATTTCCCCGGCGCGGGCGGCTTCGATGGCGGCGTTGAGGGCAAGCAGGTTGGTCTGTTCGGCGATGCTGTGGATCACCCCGACCACGCCGTTGATTTTCTGGCTGTCTTCGGCCAGTTTCTGGATCATTTCGGCGGTCTGCTGTACCCCACTGGACAGCCCGGCGATCGAACGCTGTACCCGGGTGACCACGGCCTGGCCGCTGCCGGCGAGGGTGTCGGCGGACTGCGACAAGTCACGGGTGGCGCCCGCGTGCTGGGCGATGTGGTAGACGGTGGCGGTCATTTCGTTGATGGCGGTGGCGGCCTGGTCGGTTTCGCTTTGCTGGCCCAGCATGCCGTGTTGCACCTCGTTCATGCTGCTGGCCAGGCGTGCGGCGCCGTCGTCCAGTTGCCGGGCGGTGCGTGCCACGGTATTGACCACGCGCTGGTAACCGGCTTGCATGGCGTTGAAGGCGCTGGCCATCTGGCCGACTTCATCCTTGCAGGCCAACGGCACCCGCGCCGACAGGTCACCAGTTTTTTCAACGTGCAGCATTACGTCCTTGAGGGTGTTGAGCTGACTGAGCAGGAAGCGGATCAACAACTGCGAGGCGCCGAGCATGGCCAGCATCAGGACTGCCACGGCAACGGCGTAATTGGCGAAGCGTTCACTGAACACCTGGCTCAGGCTCGGCGCGTAGGCGAGGACTGCGACCTGCTGACCGTCGGCCCGGCTGATCACCTCGGCGCCGATCAGCGGGTTTTCACCGAACAACGGCATGGGGTTGAGTTCAGTCCAGCCGTTGGCAGCGCTCAGGGCGGGCAGGTCCTGGGGGATCTGGCCTTTGGAAAATGCGAGCCATTGCTCACCAGTGGGCAAGGCTCTGTCGGCTGGCCAGGCGCTTAGCAAGCGTCCCTGAGCCTGGGCCGATGCCTGTGACGCCTGGCTACGCGCCTGTTGTTCAAGCTGTACCGCGTACAGCACCAGCAGCAGGGTGGTGATGAAGGCGACCGCGTTGACGGCCCAGAATTTGTATTTGAGCGAGATATTGCTAAGCCAGGCACCCATGGAAGGTTTTCTCTGATAGCGGAAACGGTATTGGCAAGGTGCCATTATTGTGCCGCTATTCAGAACAGCGCTTTTGATATGGGTCAATGCGCCGCATCAATCGATGGCAGGCAAGCCGAAAAAGCGCCGGGCGCACGCGGTGCTGTGCAGCGCCAGGTCTTCCATTGTTTCGTTACGGTGCAGGGCCACTTCGCGCAGTACTTCGGGCAGGTACGCCGGCTCATTGCGACCGTTCTTTGGTTTGGGGCGCAACGTGCGTGGCAGCAGGTAGGGCGCATCGCTTTCCAGCATCAGGCGGCCTCGGGGAATGTCCCTGACCAGTGAATGCAGGTGGGTGCCACGGCGTTCGTCGCAGATCCAGCCCGTGATGCCAATGTGCAAATCCAGGTCCAGGTAGCTGAACAGCGCTGCCTGTTCGCCAGTGAAGCAGTGCACCACGGCGGCTGGCAGGTGGTCGCGGTAGTCCTTGAGGATCTCCAGCAGACGCTGGTTGGCATCGCGCTCATGGAGAAACACCGGCAGTTGCAGCTCGACGGCCAGGGCGAGGTGTTCTTCGAGGACTTTTTCCTGCTGGGGGCGAGGGGAGAAGTCCCGGTTGAAATCCAGCCCGCATTCACCCACGGCGCGCACTCGACTGTCGCCCAGCAAGCTGCGCAGGCGTTGGGCGCTGTCGCTGTTCCAGTCGCTGGCAGAGTGAGGGTGAATGCCGGCGGTGCTGAACAGGCGCTGGCCGCTTTCGTCGAGTTTTACACACAATTGCAGTGCCTGTTCGCTGCCTTCGACACTCGTGCCGGTGAGTACCAATTGCTGCACGCCAGCGGCGTAAGCGCGTTCGAGAACGGCCGTGTGCCTCTCGTCGAAACTGGGGTTGGTCAGGTTGACGCCAATATCAATGAGTTGCATGGTGCTATCTCCGCCTGCGGCCGGAAAGCATATCAGAGCTGTAGATTGATAAGAAAAACCAAGAACTACAACACGTTAACGCTGTCTTTGAACGTCGCAAGCGACATTGTGGTGGACCGATTGCCTACCACCGTGGCGCCGTTGCACGCCTTGCCAGCGCATAAAGCGCTCTGTTTCTGACCACCAGCACGTCGTTATTCGCGAAGGTGCTGGCCAGTTTTCTTTTCGGAGAGCGGATGATCCGACCCTCGGCGTTGCTTATGTTGTGCCTGACGTTGCTGCTGCCCATGGCGGCGGTCGCACGTCTGGATGGGCCGCTGCAAGTGGCCAAGCCCGGCAAGGTCCGCGACCTCGCGCAAATTCGCTCCAGCCGCACTCTGCGCGTATTGGTCAACCAGAGCCGCAACAGTTCCGGTGAAGTGCAGGGCCAGGCCATCGGTGTCGAATACCATCGGTTGCGTGCCTTCGAGCAGTACCTCAATGGCCATGCCCGTGATGGGCAGGCCATCAATCTCAAGATCATCCCCAAGGCCAAGGACCAGTTACTCGGCGCGCTGGCCCGTGGCGAGGGCGACCTGGTGGCGCCCGGTGAGTTGCTGGACGTGAAGGGCGTGCACAAGGTCAGCGCCAGCGACCCGATTGTCAGCGATGTGCCGTTGTGGCTGGTGGGCGTCAAGGGTGAACGACGCTTTACCAGGCTGGAGCAACTGTCAGGTCGCACGCTGACGCTGACCACGGGCAGTGCGGCGGCGGATGCCATCAGTCAGGTCAATCAAAAACTGGCTCTGCACAAGCGCCCCCCCGTGAAAGTCGAATGGGTTGACCCCAGCCTGGCGGTGGAAGACGTCCTGGAGATGGTGCAGGCCGGGATTTTTCACCTGACGATCGTGGAAAAACCCATTGCCCAACGCTGGTCGAAAATTCTGCCCAAGTTGCGCTTTGACAAGCAGGTGGTGATCAGCGAGCCGGGCGACGAGTTCTGGTTTGTGCGCCAGGATGCCTCGATGCTGCGCGCCAGCATTGATCGGTTTCTCAAGACCTATCACACGCCTTCCGACCAGGATGTGGCATTCCAGCGTATCTATCGACGCCTCTACCAGGTCCGTAACCCGTTGGCGCGGGCTGACCGCCAGCGCCTGGAAAAACTGCGCCCGGTCCTGCAAAAACATGCACGTGAGCAAGGTATGGACTGGCTGAACCTGGCGGCGTTGGCGTTCAAGGAGTCTTCCCTGGACCCAGGCGCACGCAACAGCGGCGGCCCTACCGGCCTGATGCAGATCACGCCGTCGGCGGCCCAACGGGTGGGGGTCAACAATATCGAGACGCTCGACAATAATGTGCAAGCGGGGGCACGTTACCTGGCGATGATCCGCCGCAAGTTTTTCGCCAGCCCCAAGCTCAATGAGCGTGAGCGCATGGCCTTTATGCTAGCGGCGTACAACATGGGGCCGGAGCGAGTACAGGGCATGCGCACCGAGGCCAAGCGCCGTGGGCTTAACCCCAATCAGTGGTTCTTCCAGGTTGAACGCATTGCCATGGAGCAGGTAGGGATGGGCGGCGTCAGCTATGTTAATAGCGTCAACAAGTATTATTTGGCGTTCGATCGGCAGCGGGAGTCCTTGGAGCCGCCCGCGGCTAAAATTGCATCGCGTAAATAATCGAATTTTTAGATGTCAATTAGGCAATATTTTGGCTTTTATCATTGTTTAAACTGATTAATATAGCGGCCAACCAACCCCTACCTGGAAAAGGATTTACCCCCATGAGCCCAATGATTACCCGTGTACTGTCCACTCGCGCCGGTTATGGCCTGACTATTCTGCGAATTTTCGTCGGCATC
Organism: Pseudomonas sp. PA-1-3F; assembly: GCF_021609665.1. Taxonomy (NCBI): domain Bacteria; kingdom Pseudomonadati; phylum Pseudomonadota; class Gammaproteobacteria; order Pseudomonadales; family Pseudomonadaceae; genus Pseudomonas; species Pseudomonas sp. PA-1-3F. The sequence goes on from NZ_WJZD01000023.1 coordinate 22,591, forward strand.
ATCTTCGCTGCCCACGGTTCGCAAAAACTCTTCGGCTGGTTTGGCGGTGGTGGCCTGGCGGGCACCGCACAATGGATGGAAAGCATCGGCCTGGCGCCGGGCACGCTGATGGCGCTGCTGTCGGGCGGTACCGAGTTCTTCGCCGGCCTGGCCCTGATCATCGGTTTGTTGGTTCGCCCTGCCGCATTGGGCCTGACCTTCCTGACACTGGTGGCGATTTTCTCTGTACACATCCACAACGGGCTGTTCATGGCCAACAACGGTTATGAGTTCGCACTGGCGTTGCTCGGCGGCGCGTTGGCGGTGTTGTTGGAAGGTGCGGGCAAATTGTCTGTCGACCGCGCGATCACTCACTGATCGTTTAGCAAGCTGTACAGAAGGCCCGCTGATGCGGGCCTTTTCGTTGCCCGGGATTCTTGACACTGCCCCACCGGCTTCTCTAGGATGCTGCTCATGCGCCGATTTAAACAGCTAATTGCGGGGCGCCACTGGGACTCAATGCAGCCCGACAGAAGCACGCTTGCTCACGCAGGGCGTTCTTCGAAATACCGCTAAAGCGCTGGTTCGGTGTTGCCTCTCACCTGCCCGCAGACTTTTGAGGCAGAGACACGACACGATGAATGCACTACGCCCTCTCATACGCCTGGCCCCGATCACCGCGGACCTGACTCAACGCAATCCGAAAATCCTTCTGGGCGGTAAGCACCAGCCGACGCTGCTGCGTTATCTGGACGGCTGGCCACGCCGTTCCGGTCGACCTTCGGCGTTCCTGATCCAGTTTGTTGAAGACGGCGATTCCCTGGCCCGTTTTGCCAGCGATAGTTTCGACCTGGCAGTGATCCAGGCACCGAATGCCAGCAACGCCGTTGAGGTGATCCATCAACTGACACGCATTGCCCGCCAAGGCCTGATTACCCGTCGCTGAGCGAGTGGTGATAGGCCGCCAACGTAGATGTTCGACGCCTTCGCTGGTATAGGAAAAGTACCCAGGCAATCAGGCACAGCAGCAGCGGTATTGTGGCGACCATCAGCCATTGCAGATATCGTTCGAAACGCAGCAGCGGGGCGTATGCCTGGGTCTTGAGCGCCTGCAACTCGATAGGCAATTGCAGGCGCTCTTTGTTGAGTGCCTGCAACTGGGTAGTGGTATCCACGGCTTGGGTCATGAGGCTGGTGTGGGGTGGGTTCAACCTGCGCCATGCTTGTTCTGTCTGCTCAAGTCGTCGCTCCATCGCAGTCGCACTTTTGCGATAAGCCTGTGCGGCTTCGTCGCGCATGTGTTCTAGCCTGCGCAGTGGTTGGCGCATCACACGGGATTGAATATTTCTGAGTGCCTCGGGCGCCGCCAGATTATCCAACGTGTTCAATACAAACTGCGCGTTGCCGTTGGGTAGGGCGTTGTTGAGCGTGTCCGCGAGCAAGTCCGTGTCGGCCACGATCACCATCTGGATCTGTTCTGCCCTCTGCAGCCCGGGCGGCTGGCCCTCCAGGCCGTCGGGAAACGCTGAATAAGCGGGCCCGTCAAGGCGGGCGGCGATGACATGGCGCTGTCCTGAAGTCGCTGATTCATCTATGAGTGAGTCGAACGTGGTAGCGGAAGCAAAGCGTTCTGCGTCCACCAATGCCGATTGGCGTGAGCTCAGCAGAAGCGGGGTCAACAGCGAGCGGCTTTTGGGGGCCAAGGAGAGCGCGCCGCTGCTCGATACGATGACCGAATGCAGTCCCCAGGTGCTGATATCCGACCTGGTCATTGCCTGCCTTGGCAGATGTAGCCTGGCCGGGTGCAGTACCGCGGGCATTCCGGTGTCGGGCGTTGCTGATGAGGCATAAAGATTATCGACCAGCAACTTGTCCGCAGGCATCTGGATACCCCATGCGGTCAGCAGCGCATCCAGCCTGGCGTTTGTGGATATGGCGTCGGCGCCTATCTCGCTCACCGGGTCGATGAACATCATCAGCTTGCCGCCTTTGAGTACCCATTGCTCAAGGGCATATAGGGCTCGACCAGATAGAGCGTGTGGCTGTACAACCATCAGTGTGTTCATGGAGGGCGGTACTTGGGTGATGTTCGCTGCCAATTCCACCACACTGAATTGCTCGCGCATCAACTCCAGTAACCCACCGGCCGATTTGTCCAAGGGCAGTCCCGACAGTAGGCCAACAGTGGGGCGATCAGGGTGCATCAACTTGTAGATCAGGTGGCTGATTTCATACTCGAGCAATGATTCATGCTCAGGGCTGAACGCTTGGATGCGTTGGGCGCCCTGGCCGGCACGCGTACCGATAAGGCCAAGGAATCCTTGTGTGTCATCAAGGCCAAACAAGCTGGCTTTATAGGCGTCCTCAGAGAACGGGGTGGGGTTGATAATATGTAAGTTGATCATGCCGTTGGCAGCTTTTTCGAATTCCTTGAGCAAGTCTTCCACGCGCCGGCCATAACGTTTCAATACCGGTTTTTTTTGCGGTGCATTGAGGGTGTTGAAGAAATATAAGTCCAGTTGGCTTTCAAGTGAAACGAGTAATTGCCGCGCCGATGGCGATAGGGTGTGGGTGTTTTCTTGGGAAAAGTCCCAACGGACAGTTGGCAGTTTGGGTACCCAGACTAAATTGAATGCCAGAAACAGTAGTGATATGACGATCAATGTCATACCCGCGCGAAAAGCGGATCCCATCAGTGGCGTTCCTATGTCAGCTGTTTCTGTAGTTGAGTGTGAGGGTGGTCGCAAACAGAAAAGCCAAGATCATGCTTATGAAGTACAGGCAGTCATGCAATGTCAACTTGCCGTTATCCATCGCGCTGAAGCGGGAAATCGGATCAAGGGATATCAAACTGTCGATAATCCATATGGGGGTCTGCTGTTCCAGTGCATCCAACATTGAAGATATCCCACTGGCGGCCAGCAACAAGCACAGCGTCAAGAGGGAAATCATAACGCGTTGGTTCGTCAGCACACAGGCAAAGCAACCGACAGAGAGATAGCTTCCCGCCAATAACCAACTGGCGAAGAACTGTGATGCGATAACGGTATTGTCGGGGGTGCCAAGGTAATTGACAGCCATCACCCAAGGGAAATTAAGCATCAAAGCGATGCCACAGACGATCCATGCCGCCATAAACTTTCCAACCACTCGCTGCGTCGGAGTGACGGGTAAGGATTTCAATGTGTCGCAAAACCCGGTATTGGATTCGTCGGACCATAACTGCGTCGATAAAATCGGTACCAGTAGCAGATAGAGCCAAGGATGCAGTTCGAAGAACGCCTGCAAATCGCTGCTGTTTTGTTCCAGCCAGTGATGGCTGTGCAACCCCAGCGTCGCACCCAGCACGAGAAAAACCGCCACACTCAGATAAGTGCTCGGTGACGAGGCAAAGCTGGCGAGTTGTCGTTTGAAAATGATGGCTAGCAGTCTCAAGGATTTACCTCATGGCTCAGATGGTGAACGACATCGTTCAGGCGACCCGGCTCCAGATTCATTGACGTTATGTTCCAGCCACGGTGGGTGATGAGCGCGTTGATTGAAGGGAAGATGGAGTGCCCGGGCATGGCCAGAACAGTCACCTTGCCGGGGGCATGCCGGTCTTCTTCGATGCCTGCGACGCCAGGTAATACGGCAAGCGCCAGCAAATCCAGCGGGGTGTCCGCCGCCAGGGTCACCGCTTGGAAATGCCGGGAACTGCGTTGCAAATCCGGCAGTGAAGCGTCGGCCACCAGGCGGCCGTCGGCGATGACCAAGGCACGGGTGCAGGTATCCGCTAACTCTTGATAACGGCGGGAGGCGATGATGATCGTCATTTCCTCGGTCAGGGATTGGATGAGTGCCCTGAACTTGAGCCGTTGATCAGGGCATAGTCCCTCCGTAGGCTCATCCAGCAGAAGCAGGCTTGGGGAGTGCAGGAGTGCCTGGGCCATTGCGACTCTGCGCTTCAAGCCAAGTGGAAGCACATCGATCGGGCAGTTGAGCACTGGCAGCAGTTCCAGTCGCGTGACTACTTGCTCGACTCGACTGCGCTTTTCAACACCGCTCAAACCGCGAATAGCGGCAATAAAATTGAGCATATGCCTGACGGACATCCTGTGATGATTGAGGCCTTCCTGGAGTTGATAGCCAACGACTTTTTTGGCTTGGAGTGAATGGGTCTGGGTACTGAAGCCTTGGATAGTGATTTGTCCTGAAGTAGGTTTGATTGCCCCGGCAATCAAACTCAGCAGTGCTGTTTTTCCTGCACCACTCTCTCCCAGCAGGGCCACACACTCCTGGCGCTGGGCGCAGAAGGAGAGGTTGGTGATAACGCTTTTTTTGCCCAGCTGTTTTGTCAAGTTGCTTATCTCGATCATATTTTTACCGAATAAGTTTTGCAGGGCGTGTGAGAGGTGCCGGCCGTATGGGAGAGAGCTTTAAAAAGGGTACGTTCAATAAAGTGGCTTGGGAACGCGAGACGTAACTAATAAGAAGAATCCTACGTTCGGCTCGATAATTCGCTGAAACAATTGTTTTGTTTGGAAGACTTATTAAAGCTCGGATGTTTATCTGGTGTTTATATAAGGTTTTTTCTTTTGTAATGAGGCCTGATTGCCATGATGCTTCTACGTACTCTTGTTCTTGAACGTAACGACGAAGACGCGCCCGTTAACGGCGCGTTGCTGTGTGGGTTCGCTGTCACGCAAACCGGGTCCAACTTTCTCGTGTATAGCCTGGATGAGGAGACCGAACCCGGTCACTCCCGGGTCTATATCGCGGTATTACGTAAAAAGCTCGAACGCTATTTTCTGGGGGGGGTTGATTCAAAAGAGGACCTGCAATCAGCGATGCAGGTCTTCAAGCAGATCCTGATGATGGCGGCCGCGTCAGGTTCGAAGGCAAGCTCGATTGGCGACGCTGAGGTTCCCTTTCACTTTATTGACTTGAAGGGCTGCCGGCTGCCGCCTGCCAGGCCCGAGGATCATCACTCGGTGATCATCAAGAAGGCATTGGTCATGAAGGTGATCACCTTGGGTATGTCTGCGCCGGCGTTGCCTGCGATCGAAAGCAGCGCAGTGATCGTGCCGTCCATTCGCTTTTCGTCGCAAATGGTTGCGCCTCCCCGAAATCCGCGCGCACCCACGGCTGTGCCGCAGCCTGTGGATGAAGACACCTTTGAAGAGCCGGCGCAGTCGCTGGCCGCGATACCGCAGTTGCAGGTCAAGACCAGTGCGCCGCCTGTCCCGGATGAACAAAATGACAGTCAGTTTGAGCCAAACAACCTGCGGCTGGAGCCACCCGAGCCCGACCACTTGGACCCGCCTGCCCACCTGGAACATACCTCTTTGCTTGAAATGGACAGCGCGCTGAGCAATCTGGCCAAGGTCGCCCAAGAGTTGACGCAAAAAAAATGCGCCGTCCTCGAGAAAGAACAAATGCTTGAACAGTGGCAGGCGTCCCTGCAACAGCAGCAGAGCCAACTGGATGAAAAAGGCCGTGAACTTGAGCAGCGCCATACCTATTTGCAGAAGCAGGGGTTGGAGGTCAGTCAGAAAGCCGAAAAGCTGACAATGATGATGTTGCAGTTGTCCGGCATGCGCCAGCGCATGCAGGGCATGCTGCTTGAGTTGGATCAAGTCCTGGAGGGCCATGGGTGAGGTTACAGGGGGCGCCGGCCTGGATACTTTCCAGGGTTCATTTATCATCAGTCCCAGCCAGCCGCTGCCTGGGCATGATGCCCTGGCGTATCGGCACCATTAGACATTGCCTGGGGATGTGAGCGTTTGAGTACCAAGCTGATTACCAAAGAGGGTCATGAAGCGCTGAAAAAAGAGCTGGATTACCTATGGCGTGAAAAACGTCCGGATACCACGCGTAAAGTGACCTGGGCAGCCTCCCTGGGAGATCGCAGTGAAAACGCCGATTACCAGTACAACAAGAAGCTGCTGCGCGAGATCGACCGACGGGTGCGTTACCTGCGCAAACGCCTGGAAGACATGCGGGTGGTGGAGTACATGCCCGAGCAGGAGGGAAAGGTGTTTTTCGGCGCATGGGTCGAAATCGAAAACGAACAGGGCGAGGCCAAGCGTTTTCGCATCGTGGGTTATGACGAGATCTACGACCGTATGGATTACATCTCCATCGACTCACCCATGGCACGGGCCCTGCTGCGCAAGGAGGTGGATGACGAGGCAGTCGTACAGACCCCAGGCGGAGAGGTGTGCTGGTGGATCACCAAGATCGAATATGTAAAGCCGGCCTGATGGCACGTACCCTTGGTAGAGTACGCGCCATCGGGGGTCAGCTTTCGCGCAGAACGGTCAGCGGGCTGGCATTCAGTGCGCGGCGCGTGCCGAATACCCCGGCAGCGCCAATCAGCAAGGCACCGATTACGGGCAGCAGTAACAACCACGGGTGGGGGTGCCACGCCAGGTCAAATGCATAGCGGTACAGCACCCAGGTCACCAGTTCGGTGCCCAGTGCCGCCAACAAGCCACTGACGGCGCCCAGCAGGCCGAACTCAATGCGTCGGGCCTTGACCAGCAACTTACGCTCGGCACCTAAGGCGCGTAGCAATGCACCTTGGCGGATTCGTTCATCCAGGGTGGCCTGCAGGCCAGAGAACAACACCGCCATGCCCGCCGCGAGGACAAACAACAGCACGTATTCGACTGCCAGCGTTACTTGGGCAAGGATGCTGCGCAACTGCTCCAGCAGGGCCTCGACCTGCAGGATAGTCACCGCCGGGAAGGCCCGTGAGAGGTCGACGATCTGTTGGTCATGGCCGGGAGCCAGATAGAAGCTTGTCAGGTAGGTCGCCGGCAGATCCTTCAAGGTGCCCGGTTGGAAAATCATGAAGAAGTTGGGCTGGAAGTTATCCCAGTTGATGGTGCGCAGGCTGGTGACCCGCGCTTCACGGTTTTCCCCGCCGATGGTGAACAACAGATGGTCGTTGAGCTTGAGCTTCAAGCTCTCGGCCACTTTGGCTTCCACCGACACGCCAGGAACCCCGTCAGTGGGTTGCGCCGACCACCAGGTACCTGCCGTCAGGACGTTACCCGCTGGCAGGTCGGCTGCCCAAGTCAGGCTCAGGTCACGTTGAGTGGCACGGTCGCCACTGGAGTCCTTGCTGACAATCTCCTGCACGGCTTCGCCATTGATGCTGATCAGGCGCCCCGGCACCACCGGGTAGAGCGGCGCTGCTTGTGCCTGGACGTCCAGCAGCCGGGCGCCAAAGGCGTCCTTGTCGGCTGGCAGGATATTGAGGGCGAAGTAGTTGGGCGCATCCTTGGGCAACTGGTTTTGCCAGGTGTCGAGCAATTCGCCCCGCAACAGCGCGATCAACCCCATGGACAACAGGATCAAGCCAAAGGCCAGGGATTGGCCCGCTGCCGCCAACGGGTGACGCAACAATTGGCCCAGGCCCAGGCGCCATGGCAGGGAGGCGCGAGCCAGTAACCGCCGCAGGCTCTGTAGTAACAACAGCAGCAAGCCACCCAGGAGCAGCGCAGCGACTACACCGCCGCCGAGTAATGCGAAGGTCAATACCAGGTCCAGGCTCAAGCGCCACATGATGAGGCCCAAGGCAAACAGTGCCGCGCCGTAGACCATCCAAGTACTTGAAGGAATAGGCAGCAAATCGCGGCGCAATACCCGCAGCGGTGGTACCCGCCCCAGTGCGGCCAGCGGCGGGAGGGCGAAGCCGGCGAGGGCGACCAGCCCGGTGCCGATCCCGGCGACAGCCGGCAGCAACCCGCCTGGCGGTACGTCGGCGGGCAGCAGGTCGTGCAGGAAGTAGAACAGGCCAAATTGCGCCAGCCAGCCGAGCAGGGCGCCGGCCAGGCTTGCCAGCAAGCCCAGCACGCTCAGTTGCAGGCTGAACAGCAGCATGGCTTCACGGCGCGACAGACCCAGGCAGCGCAACAACGCGCTGGCATCGAAACGTCGACTGGCGAAGCGGTTGGCCGACAGCGCCACGGCCACGCCAGCCAGCAGCACGGCCACCAGGCTGGCCATGTTCAGGTAACGTTCGGCCTTGCCCAGCGCGCCGCCGATTTGCTGGTTGCCATCGCGGGAGTCCTGCAGCCGCTGGTTGGCAGCCAGGCCCGGTTTGACCAGGTCGCGATAGGTTTGCAGCGCAGTGCTGCCTTGTGGCGCACGCCATAGTTCGCGGTAGCTCACACGGCTGCCTGGCTGGACGACACCGGTGGCGTCCAGGTCCGCCAGGTTGATCATGACCCTGGGCGTGAGGCTGTAGAAGTTCCCGGCCCGGTCGGGCTCGTAGGTCAGGATGCGCGCCAGGCGCAGGGTCTTCATGCCGACATCGATGCTGTCGCCGATTTTCAGGTCCAGCGCCGTCAGCAATCGTGCTTCCACCCAGGCGTCACCGGGTTTGGGACCACCGCCAGGGGTTTGCGTACCGAAGGGCTCGGTGCTGCTTTTAAGCTCGCCGCGCAAGGGGTACTGCTCGTTGACCGCCTTGATGCTGGAGAGCTGGATGCCATTATCGGTGGCGATAACGCTGGAGAACTCCACGATACGAGCGTGATCCAGGCCCAGTTCGGTCCCGGATTTGATTTGCTCGGGCCGGGCCGGCGAGCTGCCTTCGAGCACCAGGTCGGCGCCGAGGAATTCGGTGGCGCGCAGCAGCATGGCGCCGTTGAGGCGTGCACCAAAGTAGCCGATGGCGGTGCTGGCAGCCACGGCCACCAGCAGGGCAAAGAACAGCACGCGCAATTCGCCGGCGCGGGCATCGCGCAGTAACTGACGCATGGCAAGGCTGAACAGACGCAACAGCGGCAAACGTGCCATCAAGGCTCCAGGGGCGCGACCATCAGGCCGGCTTCAAGGCGGATCAGGCGTCGGCAACGGTGGGCCAGGCGCTCGTCGTGGGTGACCAGTACCAGGGTCGTACCGCTCTCTTTATTCAACTCGAACAGCAGATCGCTGATGCGCTCGCCAGTATGGCTGTCGAGGTTGCCGGTGGGCTCGTCGGCAAACAGCACGTCCGGTTCGGCGGCAAACGCGCGGGCTATCGCCACGCGTTGTTGTTCGCCACCGGACAGCTGACGGGGCGAGTGGGTCAGGCGCTGGCCCAGGCCTACGCGCTCCAGCAGGTGTTTGGCTCGCTCGCGGGCGTCCTGGCGACCGTCCAGCTCCAGCGGCAGCATCACGTTTTCCAGTCCATTCAAGCTGTCGAGCAATTGGAAGGATTGGAATACGAAGCCCACATGCTCGGCACGGATGCGTGCGCGCTGGTCTTCGTCGAGGGTGCTCAGGGCTTGCCCGGCCAGGGTGACTTCGCCGCTGCTGGGCAGGTCGAGGCCGGCCAGCAGGCCCAGTAGCGTGGATTTGCCGGAACCGGAGCTGCCGACGATAGCCAGGCTATCGCCCTTGTTCAGTTCTAGGCTCAGTTCGTGCAGGATAGTCAGTTCACCTTCCGCGCTGGGAACCACTTTGCTAAGGTTTCGCGCGGTGAGAATGCTTGCGCCCATGGAGAATCCGATGCGAGTGTGGTTTTTGAGTGCTGGCCTGGCCTTGATGTGCATGGCCCAGAACGCAGCGGCGGGTACAGTCCTGATCGTTGGCGATAGTATCAGTGCCGGTTTCGGCCTGGATACCCGCAAAGGGTGGGTCGCGTTGCTGGAGCAACGGCTCAAGCAGGAGGGTTTTGACGATAAAGTGGTCAATGCTTCCATCAGTGGCGACACCAGCGCGGGAGGCCTCGCGCGCCTGCCCGCGGCGCTTGCAACGCACAAACCGGACGTGGTGGTGATCGAGTTGGGTGGCAACGATGGCTTGCGCGGCCAGCCGCCTGCGCAATTGCAACAAAATCTTGCTTCGATGATCCAGCAGTCCCGGGACAGCGGCGCCAAGGTGCTGCTGTTGGGCATGCAGATTCCGCCCAATTACGGCAAGCGCTATGTCGAAGCCTTTGCCAAGGTATTCGGTGATGTGGCACAGAAAGAAAAGGTGCCGTTTGTGCCGTTTTTCCTCGAGGGCGTGGGTGGCCATCCGGAGTTGATGCAGGCTGACGGGCTACACCCGGCAGTCGCGGCGCAAGACAAGTTGCTGGAAAATGTCTGGCCAACGCTAAAACCGCTGTTATGACGCTTTTCTACCGGCAGGCTTTCGGCTAAGGTGGCGCCCCCCCGATTTGGAGCCCTCGATGTCGCGCCCTGCCTGGTCCCTGTTTAACTACCAACTGATCGAGCCGGACGAGCAGCTGGACCTGTTCGCCTGCCAGGAAGTGCGGGTGCATTTGGTGGCGCGTCAATTGGAACTGGGCGGCTCGATCGATCGCACGCTCTGCGGCACTCTATTGCCGGCACAGCCACGCTGGTCATCGGTCAACCGCTCGATTTTCCAAGACCAGCGACTCTGCCCGTTATGCCGGGCAATTCTCGAATCGCAAAAGCGCGGCACGCCTCCGATCTGGCCGGAGCTGCGCTTCGAGTTATAGAAGCAGCTGCAAGCATCAAGCTGTAAGCTGTAAGCTAGCGGCTGAAAGCTTGTAGCTCGCTTTTAACCCACCCGTCGTCTTGCGAAGGATTTTCCGGATGTTGTCGCGCCTTTCCGTCGTCACCTGCTGCCTGTCTCTTGCTGCGCTTTGTGCGGCGGGCTCGGCGGCGGCCTTGCAGTTGCCCTTGCCGCCGCCCGGTGAGGACATTGTTGGCCAGGTCCAAGTGATCAAGGCCAAGTACGAAGACACCTTTGCCGACCTTGGCACCACCTACGACCTGGGCTATTCGGAAATGGTTGCGGCCAACCCGGGTGTCGATGCCTGGTTGCCGGGGGCGGGCACCGAGATTGTGCTGCCGACACGCTTTATCCTGCCGCCCGGGCCGCGGGAAGGCATTGTGATCAACCTGGCGGAATACCGGCTCTACTACTATCCAAAAGGCCAAAACGTCGTCTATACCTTCCCCCTGGGCATTGGCCGGGAAGGCTGGGGTTCGCCGATCGCCCATACCAGTATCATCGCCAAGACGCCGAATCCGACCTGGACGCCACCGGCCTCGATCAAGGCCGAGCACGCCGCCAACGGTGACCCGCTGCCCAACGTGGTGCCTGCCGGCCCGGACAACCCGCTGGGGCCCTTCAAGTTCACCCTGGGCACGCCGGGTTACCTGATTCACGGCTCCAACATGAAGTTTGGTATCGGCACGCGCACCAGCCACGGTTGCTTCCGCATGTTCAATAACAACGTGTTGGAAATGGCGGGCATGGTGCCGGTAGGCACGTCAGTGCGCATCATCAATGACGCGTACAAGTTCGGCAGCAGTGGTGGCAAGGTTTACCTTGAGGCTCACACGCCGTTGAACGATGACGGTACGCCATCGGTGGTCGACAAGCACACCGCTGTCATCAATGCGTTGCTCAAGCGCGAAGACCTGTCCAATAACCTGCGGGTCAACTGGGACCAGGTGCGTGATGTGGTCGCCGCCGAGGATGGCTTGCCGACCGAAATTGGAGTGCCAGGCGGCGCACCTGTGGCGTCCAGCACCCCGCTCGATCTTCAATAATAAGCCTGAGCGAATATCCCTGTGGGAGCGGGCTTGCTCGCGAAGACGTCGGCCCAGCAAACATTGATGTTGACTGATCCACCGCTTTCGCGAGCAAGCCCGCTCCCACACGCCAAATCAAAGGCAAAAAAAAGCCGACCCATAAATGGATCGGCTTGATAACAACCCCGAAGGATTATTACTTGCGGCTTGCTTTTTCAAGCATGCGCAGAGCGCGCTCGTTAGCTTCGTCAGCAGTCTGTTGTGCTTTTTGAGCAGCAGCCAGAGCTTCATCAGCTTTACGGTAGGCTTCGTCTGCACGGGCCTGGGAGCGAGCTGCTGCGTCTTCAGTTGCAGTCAGACGAGCTTCGGTTTCTTTGGAGACGCTGCTGCAACCGGTAGCCAGAACTGCGGCCAGAGCCAGAGCAGAGAATTTCAGAACGTTGTTCATCGTGTTCCCCTTCAAGGACTTTCAATTTAATGGCTACTTTCTCAGAGTGAGCTAATAGCCGGCGTACATACTACCCATTACTTGTAGTAAGTAAACTGACGTTGCGCAAGAAGCAAAAAAATTCTTGTGCCGAATCTATTTTGGCTAATCTTTTGGCGGTCTGTATGAAAACTGTCCAGATTTTTGCACCTCGACGAACATTGGATCCAGGCTGAAAGGGCCGGCCCGCATGTGTTAAGCCTTGTAAACAGATGAAATTTTATATAACGAAGCGGGGCACTTTGGTTGCGCTTGGCTTTACTGCGCAAGGTATCTTTCGCGCATCTAGAGGTGACTTTAAGTGCGCCAGTTCGTCTCAAGGTTCAACTGCCGGCAATGTTCAGGCTATCGGTCACCGGTTGATCGAGGCCCTTTCTATATCCACCAGCGGCAGGGGATGACGAGTGCGCCTTGAGCAATTTCAGGATTGGTGCCTACTATTCCCTATGTGCTGGTTGTGAGCGCTCACGGTTTTCTCGCTGTCGAAACCGGCACGGGGTGGCGTAGATGTTCCTTCGCCGGAAAAACATCGGTAAGGTAGGGTCGTTAATTCAGACCCGCGAGGAGTAGTGATGAGCGAGGCGTTGTCCATCCACCATGACCAGGCTGGTCATCAGTTCGAGACCAATGTGGACGGTCATCGTGCCTACCTGACCTACATGGACCTCGGGAAGCAGACCCTGGATATCTATCGCACCTTCGTGCCTAACGCACTGCGGGGGCGAGGCATTGCGGCTGCGTTGACCGAGGAAGCCTTGAAGTTTGCCGAAGAGGCTGGCTACACGGTGATCCCCTCATGCTCCTATGTCGAACGCTATATGGAGCGCCACCAGCGCCATGCTGCGAAGTTGTAACTGACCAGTTGCCAATAAAAAACGCCGGGCTTGGCCCGGCGTTTTTGTGTGCGCGAAACAGGTATTGGCTCAGGTGCGTTTGCGCTGGGGCAACACGTCCTTGAGTTTGGCATGCATGCTGCGCAGGGTGGTCTCAGTGGCCGACCAGTCGATGCAGGCATCGGTGATCGACACGCCGTATTGCAAATCGGCCAAGTCTTTTGGAATCGCCTGGCAACCCCAGTTCAAATGGCTCTCGACCATCAAGCCGATGATCGACTGGTTGCCCTCCAGGATCTGGTTGGCAACGTTCTCCATCACCAGCGGCTGCAACGCCGGGTCTTTGTTGGAGTTGGCGTGGCTGCAGTCAACCATGATGTTTGGCTTGATCTTGGCCTTGTTCAGTGCCTGTTCGCACAATGCGACGCTGACCGAGTCATAGTTGGGCTTGCCATTGCCGCCACGCAGCACCACGTGACCGTAGGCGTTGCCCTTGGTCGTCACGATGGACACGCCGCCTTCCTGGTTGATACCCAGGAAACGGTGAGGGCTGGAGACTGATTGCAGCGCATTGATCGCCACGGTCAGGCCGCCGTCGGTGCCGTTCTTGAAGCCTACGGCCGAGGACAGGCCGGACGCCATTTCGCGGTGGGTCTGGGATTCGGTGGTACGTGCGCCGATGGCCGACCAGCTGATCAGGTCCTGCAGGTATTGCGGGGAGATCGGGTCGAGGGCTTCGGTTGCGGTGGGCAGGCCCATTTCAGCCAGGTCCAGCAGCAGCTTGCGACCGATGTGCAAGCCATCCTGGATTTTGAAGGAGTCGTCCAGGTATGGGTCGTTGATCAAGCCTTTCCAGCCGACGGTGGTACGCGGTTTCTCGAAATACACGCGCATGACCAGGTACAAGGTGTCGGACACCTCTGCCGCCAGCACCTTGAGGCGCTCGGCATATTCGTGGGCGGCCTTGAGGTCGTGGATAGAGCAGGGCCCGATCACCACGAACAGGCGGTGGTCGGTGCCGTCGAGAATGTCACGGATGACTTCGCGGCCCTTGGTGACGGTCTGCAGGGCAGCGTCGCTCAGGGGGATTTCGCGCTTGAGCTGATCGGGGGTGATCAGGGTCTCGTTGGATTCAACGTTAAGGTCATTGATCGGTAAATCAGCCATCGTGTTACTCGCCAGGGTCACGGGTGCCGGCCGCCAGCTATCCCCGTGCGGCGGGCACAGCATGATTTGAATGCAGGGGGGAGGAACCTTAGCGCGTAACACGGGCCCGCGACAATGGGCAAAGCCCGGTTTAATCCAGCGCTGGCTACACAATCGCCTCATGGGAGAACTCGCCAGCATGGCGCGACACCCAGTCACGGGCCATGGCTTCAAGTTGCGCAGGCGTTGGCTCGGCATCTTCGTGCAGGCGGCAGTAACGCTCGATCTGGCACACTTGCTCACCCATTCGTGCACCGAACAAGGCGTGTTCATCGGTAAAGCAAATACCGATGCGATAGCCCTGTTCGACTTTGCGGCACCAGGCGACATAGCCCGGATAACGGGCGCTGGGCCCCAGGGAAGGGATATGCAGATCAACCGCCGTGCCGGCGCGCCAGGCACGTGGCCAATTGCAGGCGACGCCGCCGCGGCCGATAGTGTGCAGGCGTTGGCGGGGCAGGGCGGGAGAGGGACGTTGGATCAACTCGACAGCGACATCATCAGGGTGAGGTAAAAAACGACCCATGTACACGGACTCCGAGCGCCGTCCAGTTGACGGCAATGGCAGCAGTATAGTGAAGGAACTGGAATTGACCGACCTGGATATTGACCAGCAATTGCTGGGATTGCCAGGTATTTCGCTGGTAGTGTTCACCAGTGTCGGTTGTGCCAGTTGCCGCTGGGCACGCCAGCAGTTGCCTGGCTGGCACTTGCCGGTGGACCGCGTGTGCTGGGTGGATGCCGGGCACAACGGCGGTGCGGTGGAACGCTACCAGATCTTTCATTTGCCGGCGTTGTTCTTGGTGTGCGAGGGTCAATTCCTTGGGCAATTACAGGCACGTCTTACAGCATCCGACCTCGCCGAATGCGTAAACCAGGCGCTCAATCGAATACCAGAGGATTTGCCATGACAGCAGTTGCAGCCCCGTCGCCACGCATTGGCATTATCGGTACCGGTGCCATTGGTGGTTACTACGGACTGATGCTGGCGCGTGCCGGCTTCGATGTGCATTTCCTGTTGCGCAGCGAATATGCCGCGGTGAGCAGGCATGGCCTGCACGTCAACAGTACGGTGCATGGGCAACTGCACCTGCATCCGGTGCAGGCCTATGCCAGCGCCGCCGACATGCCGCCGTGCGACTGGCTACTGGTGGGCACCAAGTCCACCGGCAATGTGGACCTGGCGCCAACCATCGCCCAGGTGGCGGCGCCGGACGCCAAAGTGGTGCTCTTGCAAAACGGCCTCGATGTGGAAGACAGCCTGCGTGAACACCTGCCGCCGTCGCTGCATCTGTTGGGCGGCCTGTGCTACATCGGTGTGCACCGCTCGGCCCCCGGTGTGGTCGAGCATCAGGCGTTGGGCCGGGTCAACCTGGGCTATCACAGTGGCGCGGCGGCCAACGACGAGGTGCAGCAACAGGCGATTGTCGAAGCCGGCGCCGGGCTGTTTCATCAAGCTGGCATCGAGTCCCAGGCCATGGCCAATGTGCATCTGGCGCGTTGGCACAAGCTGGTCTGGAACGTGCCGTTCAACGGCCTCTCTGTATTGCTGGGCACGGGCACCACGGCCATGATGGCCGATGAGTCCAGCCGCGAGTTGATCCAGGCGCTGATGGCCGAGGTGGTGCAGGGCGCTCATGCCTGCGGGCATGAAATTCCTGCCAGTTACGCTGGGCAGATGTTCGCCATGACAGAAACCATGGACGACTACCTGCCCAGCATGTACCACGACCATCTGCACAAGCGGCCGCTGGAGCTGGCGGCCATCTACGCCCGCCCCTTGGCCGCTGCCAAAGCGGCCGGTTGCGAACTGCCACGCATGCAGGCGCTCTATCAGGCCTTGAGTTTTATTGATCGGCACAACCGCTGATTGGGGGGAACTACCATGGTGAAGGGATTGGCTGACAAACTGGTGCTGGCGATTTCCTCACGAGCGCTGTTCGACCTGAGTGACAGCCACAAGGTTTATCTGGCTGAAGGGGTCGAGGCTTACCGCAAATACCAGATCGAGCACGAGGAAGAAACCCTCGAGCCTGGCGATGCCTTCCCGCTGGTCAAGAAGCTGCTGAGCCTGAATGCCAGCCTGGGGCGTGCGCGGGTCGAGGTGGTGTTGGTGTCGCGCAACAGTGCCGATACCGGGCTGCGGGTGTTCAACTCGATCCAGCATTACGGCCTGGATATTTCCCGCGCCGCTTTTGTAGGCGGGCGTAGTCCCTATCCCTATTTGGCCGCCTTCGGTTGTCATCTGTTTCTCTCCACCCATGCTGAAGATGTGCGCAGTGCCCTCGATGCCGGGTTTGCGGCCGCGACGATTTTGTCCGGCGGCCCGCGCCGCGCTTCCAGCGAAGAGCTGCGCATCGCATTCGATGGCGATGCCGTGCTGTTCTCCGATGAGTCCGAGCGTGTCTACCAGGCCGGCGGGCTGGCAGCCTTCCAGGCCAGCGAGCGAGAGTCGGCGCGCCAGCCTTTGCACGGCGGTCCGTTCAAGGGCTTCCTGGCGGCACTGAACCTGTTGCAACGCGAGTTTGCCGATGAGGCCTGCCCGATCCGTACCGCGTTGGTCACCGCACGTTCGGCACCGTCCCATGAACGCGTGATCCGCACGTTGCGCGAGTGGGATATCCGCCTGGACGAGTCGCTGTTCCTCGGTGGCCTGGAAAAATCCGCGTTTCTGGAAGCCTTTGCCGCCGATGTGTTTTTCGATGACCAGGCCGGCCATTGCGAGAAAGCCAGGGAGGTAGTGGCCACCGGGCACGTGCCCCATGGCATCAGCAATGAGTTGAGAATCCAGACCGAGAGCTAGCTGCTAAGCTCATTCAATTCCCGCCATCCTGGCAGTCCAGGAGGTTTTATGATTCGCTCGATGCTGTTTGCCACGGACCTCGGTCTGTATGCACCCTATGTGATGCAACATGCAGTGGCGCTGGCGCGAACGTTCAAGGCTGACCTGTATGTGATCCACGTGGTCGAGCCCATTGGCTTGTTCGCCGAATCGGTGTTGCAGAGCTACCTTGATGAAACCGCCTTGAGCGAATGGCAGAGCAAGGGGCTGAGCACGGTGATGGCGACGATTGAACAGCGCGTGCTGGACAGCTTTCGCGAGGAGTGGGAGGAAGGGGAGCAGGACCTGCAATGGATTCGCTCGGTCAAGGTTATCCAGGGGGACCCTTGCGAGGTGATTCTCGACCAGTTGCGAAAACTGTCCGTCGACTTGCTGGTCGTAGGCAGTCATAGCCAGGCAACCGGCGTGGCCGTCCCCCTTGGGCGTACCGCCGCACGGGTGTTGCAGTTGTCCCCGGTGCCGGTTTACCTGGTGCCGTCGCTGCAGCGTCGGCGCAGTGACGATAGTTGATCGGTAAAAACGATAAAAAGTTCTAGATTTATCCGTTAAACCTTTAATATAGTTATATACCGTCGCTGATACCCGTGGCGTCTATCTGCTTTGAGGGATTCATATGAAGCTTCAACAACTGCGCTACATCTGGGAAGTGGCGCACCACGACCTCAACGTTTCCGCTACCGCTCAAAGCCTCTATACCTCGCAGCCTGGTATCAGCAAGCAGATCCGCCTGCTCGAAGACGAGTTGGGCGTCGAAGTCTTCGCACGCAGCGGCAAACACTTGACCCGCGTCACTCCAGCCGGCGAGCGCATCATCACCACCGCCGGCGAGATCCTGCGTAAAGTCGAAAGCATCAAGCAGATCGCCCAGGAGTTCTCCAACGAGAAGAAAGGCACCTTGTCGATCGCCACCACTCACACCCAGGCGCGCTATGCATTGCCGCCGGTGATCCGTGATTTCATCAAGCAATACCCGGACGTAGCGCTGCACATGCACCAGGGTTCGCCGATGCAGATTGCCGAAATGGCCGCTGACGGCACCGTCGATTTTGCCATCGCCACCGAGGCCCTGGAATTGTTCGGCGACCTGGTAATGATGCCCTGCTACCGTTGGAACCGCTGCGTGGTTGTGCCCCAGGGGCACCCTTTGGCCAAGCTGCCGAAGCTGACCCTGGAAGCCTTGGCTGAATACCCGATCGTGACCTACGTGTTCGGCTTTACCGGCCGTTCCAAGCTCGACGAAGCGTTCAGCCATCGCGGCCTCACGCCCAAGGTGGTGTTCACCGCTGCCGATGCCGACGTGATCAAGACCTATGTTCGCCTGGGCCTGGGCGTCGGGATCGTCGCCAAGATGGCGGTCGACACCAACCTGGACAAAGACCTGGTGGTGCTGGATGCCAGCGAACTGTTCGAGTCCAGCGTGACCAAGATCGGTTTCCGCCGCGGCACCTTCCTGCGCGGCTTCATGTGCGACTTCATCGAGAAGTTCGCACCGCACCTGACCCGTGAAGTGATGGCCAAGGCGATCCAGTGCCACAACAAGCAAGAGCTGGAAGAGTTGTTCGACGGCGTTGAATTGCCCGTCCACTGACCGCGGTGACCCTGTAGGAGCGAGCTTGCTCGCGAAGATCGCCAACGTTAACGCGGGGCGCCAGGTAGCATGCAGCACCCTTGCGTTTCTTCGCGAGCAAGCTCGCTCCTACAGGGGTGTAGGTTATCTGGCCTCGGTAACCGTAAAGTGCTGCCGAGCGCCGGCCACCAGAATCTCCACCTCTTCATCGATACGCTTGCCCAACAGGCCTTTGCCCAACGGCGAGCGCGGCGTGATGACGGTCACCGGTTGCCCGACCACATCCACTTTCAAACCCGCTGCATCCGGCGCCAGGAACAGCCATTGCTGACGACCGTCCTCGTCTTCCAGGCCCACCAGCGTGCCTATCTCTATCCCGCGTTGATCATCGTACGCCCGTAGCTGCAGTTGCTGGCACAGCACCAGCGATTGCTTGATCTCCTCCACTCGCCGGGCCTGCCCGGTGGCCAGGTACGAAGCCTCCAGGCCGAGGGTGTCGTATTTGTTCTCGGCAATGTTTTCTTCGTGGGTCGCGGTTTCGTAGGCGGTCTGCGCGGCGCGTTGGACGATGTCGAGGTCGACGGTGAGCTTTTCCAGGATCAACTGGAGCACGGCGTGTTTATTCATGGCGGTATTTGGCATCAATCGCAGAATTGCAGGACATTGGCCCGCGTCTTTTCATTGGGGGCGTTCTGGTCTTGTTGCAGCCAGAACTGGCATTTGGGGTTGGACAGGTTACGCGCGTTGCTTCGGGCCTGGTCCAGGGCCTGTTGTTGTGCCTGTTTTTGCAGGTTCTGTTGGTACTGTTCGAACAGACGGTTCGGTGGCTGCGGCTCAACCATCGCCGGTTTGCCCAATTGCTGAACCGCCTGTGCCACCGGCGCCAGGCTCTGGGGGAACAGGTAGCGAGACGCCAGCCAGGTGGTCAGCGCAATGGCGATAAACCCTAGCCACACGCCTGCGGCAATCGCGATGCAGAGTTTGAGCAGCGATAACGGACGGTCAGACATAAGAGCCTCCTGGCAGGCATTGACGGCATGACGGTGATTGTCGCACAGCCTCCGTGCAGAATAATCGCGATCAAGCCTTCTGCATCCACGCATTTATGCGGACAATCGAACCTTTGATTGATGGAGCCCGGAATGAAAGCCCGCTGGGATATTTTTTGCAGTGTCGTCGACAACTACGGCGACATCGGCGTGACCTGGCGCCTGGCCCGGCAGTTGGTGGTGGAGCATGGCTGTGACGTGCGCTTGTGGGTCGATGACCTGCGGGCCTTCGAACGCATGTGCCCGGACATTGATGTGCAGGTGGGCCAGCAATGGCAAGAGGGCGTCGAAGTGCGTCACTGGCCGGCCGAATGGCCAGGCGCGCACCCGGCCGATGTGGTGATTGCTGCGTTCGCTTGCCAGCTACCGCCTGAGTACATGGACCGCATGGCCGAGTGTGAACTTGCGCCATTGTGGATGAACCTGGATTACCTCAGCGCTGAAGACTGGGTGGTGGGTTGTCATCGCTTGCCTTCGGTGAAGTACAAAGGCGTGCAGAAATACTTTTTCTTCCCCGGGTTTCGCCCTGGCACCGGCGGCCTGTTGCGTGAAGCCGGCTTGTTGGAGCGACGCCGGGCATTTCAGCAGGACGCCGCCGCGCAGCAACAGTTCCTGCAAAGCCTGGGTGTTGCTCCGACGGCCGGCGCGCGTTTGATGTCGCTGTTTGCCTATGAGAATGATGGCTTGGCCGGCTGGCTGGACGTGCTGGCAGCCGATGGGCGCAGGACGCACTTGCTGGTGCCGGAAGGGCGCATTCTGGGGGATGTGCAATGCTGGCTGGGGGTGAGCAGTTTGTCGGCGGGAGACATTCAGGTGCGCGGCGCGCTGACCGTTCAGGTCATTGCATTCGTGCGTCAGGAGCAATATGACCGATTGCTATGGTGCTGCGAATTCAACGCCGTACGGGGCGAAGACTCGTTCGTGCGTGCCCAGTGGGCGGGGAGGCCAATGCTATGGCACATCTACCGCCAGGACGAAGACATCCACCTGGACAAGCTCGATGCCTTCCTGGAACTGTACACTGCTGCACTTTCACCGGCCGCCAAGGCTGCCGTCGTCACGCTTTGGCAAGCCTGGAACGCTGATGGCGATATGGCACAGTCCTGGAAAATGCTGCTGGAACACTGGCCCGAGGTCACCCAGCACGCTGAGAAGTGGTGTCTGGAACAAGGCTTGCAGGCCGATCTTGCGACGGCGCTGGTACAGTTTTATGAAAGTTGGATATGATACGCCACCTTGATTTTTGTCAATCCCATCCAAATTTCGGATATACGCAATGAAAACTGGTAAAGAACTGAAACCCGGTACAGTGATCCGTCTCGAAAACGACCCTTGGCTGGTTCAGAAAGCTGAGTTCACCAAGTCTGGTCGTAACAGCGCAATCATGAAGACCAAGCTGAAGAACCTGCTGACCGGTTACAAGACCGAGATCGTCTACAGCGCCGATGACAAACTGGACGACGTAATCCTCGACCGCAAAGAAGCGACCCTGTCCTTCATCAGCGGCGACACCTACACGTTCATGGACACTACCGACTACACCATGTACGAGCTGAACGCTGAAGATATCGAAGCCGTTCTGCCGTTCATCGAAGAAGGCATGGAAGACGTCTGCGAAGCTATCTTCTTCGAAGATCGCCTGGTTTCCGTAGAGCTGCCGACCACCATCGTGCGTCAGGTTGACTACACCGAAGGTTCCGCTCGCGGTGACACTTCCGGCAAGGTGATGAAGCCTGCCAAACTGAAGAATGGTACAGAGCTGAGCGTTGCAGACTTCATCGAAATCGGCGACATGATCGAGATCGACACCCGTGAAGGTGGTTCGTACAAAGGTCGCGCCAAGAAGTAATTCTGGCCCCGGCGATACGAAAAAAGCCCGACCTTGAGTCGGGCTTTTTCATGGGCGTCTGTTTTTCAGACCGTTACATGCAAGCGTACATCAACGTTGCCACGGGTGGCGTTGGAGTACGGGCAGACCTGGTGCGCGGCGTCGACCAGGCTTTGCGCGTCATCCTGGGCAAGGCCCGGCAGGCTGACATGCAGGTCGATATCCAGGCCGAAGCCGCCCGGGATCTGGCCGATGCCAACGTGGGCGGTGATCGAAGCGTCATCCGGGATTTTGCGTTTGGTCTGGCTGGCAACGAATTTCAGTGCGCCGATAAAGCAGGCGGAGTAGCCGGCAGCAAACAATTGCTCGGGGTTAGTGGCCTGGCCACCGGCGCCACCCAACTCCTTGGGAGTCGACAGTTTGACGTCGAGGATATTGTCGCTGGAAACGGCGCGACCATCACGGCCGCCAGTGGCGGTGGCTACTGCGGTATAGAGCGTTTGCATGGGGCGTTCCTCTTTATGTTTAGCGCTAAACATTTGTGCGCTAAGTAGTTGGTGAGGCGAATGTATAGCGCTAATGTTTAGTGCGCAAGTTAATTTTTAAGTTTTTTGGCTGATTGAAAAATTTGAGGGCACCGCAGAGCAAAAAGTGGGAGCTGGCTTGCCTGCGATTGCGGTGTGTCAGTCAATGCATTGTTGACTGATGTACCGCAATCGCAGCATAGGTATCTACATAACTCTGTTAGCTCAACGGTAACCACGATGCGAAGCGAGCCGCTCTTGATCTTGATCTGCTTTTGATCTTAGGCGCCCCGTTAAACCACGCTGGCGGATTACGGGCACACCGAGCCTGGGCGAGGTGCCGAGTGGTGGGGCAAGAGCGTTTTGCTTACTTTTGTCTGGGCCGGCATTCCGGCTTTTCAAAAGTGAGCCGCTGTAAAAGCGGAACCCTAAGTGGCCGTTACCGCATGAATGGATATGTACACGGTCCAACTGTGTTGACTGTCAGGCCGTCTTCGCAGGCAAGCCAGCTCCCACCTTGGATCGCGGGGGCATCAGTTATATCTGTGTCGGCTGCCAGGCCGTCACGGGAGCAAGCTCCCTCGCCACAGATTTAGCGTCGTGCCGAAGTTGTGTAGATAGCTATGGCCATTGCAGGCAAGCCAGCTCCCACTTTTTAGGTGTGCGTTGCGTCAGAGGCTGGTTTGCAGATTGGCGCGCAACGCGATCAGGTCTCCTTGCAGCTTGCGCAATTGCTCCAGCGCCATCCCGCTGGCGCCCAGGATGCATTGCGGAACATCCTTGGCCTTCTCCTGCAAGGCGCGCCCGGTGTCGGTCAGTTCCACGACTACCACTCGTTCATCTTCGCGGCTGCGGGTACGGCTGAGCAGGCCCTCGGCTTCCAGGCGCTTGAGCAGTGGCGTCATGGAGCCTGGGTCCGTCAGCAGGCGGCTGCTGATTTCGCTGACGGTCAATTCATCCTCTTCCCACAGCACCATCATGGCCAGGTATTGCGGATAGGTCAGGCCGATGGCTTGGAGCAGCGGCTTGTAGACCTTGGTCATCAGCAATGAAGTAGAGTGCAGGGCGAAGCACAGCTGGTTGTCCAGCAACAGCGATTCGCAAGGATCAGGGTTTTTGCTCATGGTGGCGTCTCGAAAAAGCATGTCTGGGCTGGAATCTAGCGGGCAAATCTTTAATGCGCCAGGTAATTCTTGCCGGAGGCGTCAGACCAAGCCACTTTGCAATGCCAGATCCCAAGGCGGCACCGGGCTGAAACGGGATTTAAGATATTCAAGCAACAATCGGCTGCGCGCATTGGGCTGTTGCTCCAGGCGCAGCGCATAAATGCCGGCGGTTTCCGGGCTCGGCAAACCGTCTTCACAAAACAGCGGCAACAGCTCACCGCGTACCAGGTATTCACTGGCCAACCAGGTCGGCAGGTGAGCGATGCCCAGCCCGGCCAGTGCACCCGAAAGCAGGGCTTCGGCATTGTTGGCGCTCATGCGGATGCGCCGGGGGCGATAGGTGGTGCGACGCCCGTCCAGTTCGAAGCGCCAGGCGAACATTGGCGCCAGCCCGTCCCAGTCCAGGCCCTCATGTTCGCTCAGCTCTCGAGGATGGGCCGGCGTGCCACGGCTTTTCAGGTACGCGGGGCTGGCGCAGGCGATACGCACAATGCTCGCCAACGGCGTAGCGACCAGCCGGGTATCGACAATATGCCCAGCGCGCAGAACCAGATCGACCTTGCCCAGATGCGCGCCCTGCATATCGACAAAGCTGTCGATCAAGTGCAGGTGCACGTCCAGTCCTGGGTACAGGTTTAAAAAGTCCGCAATGACCGGCGCCAGATGCCGGCGGCCGAATGCTGCGGGCGCATCGACCCGGATCAACCCCTCCGGCGCATGGCTCAGCGAGACCGCTTCAGCCCGCGCCAGCTGCAACTCGTTGACAATCCGTCGTGCCCGCTCGGCAAAGGCCAGGCCCGCCGAGGTGGGCACTACTGCATGGGTGCTGCGTTGGAACAGGCGGCTGCCCACTGAGTTCTCCAGGCTGTCGATACGCCGGGCCACGGCGGAAGGTGTCAGCGGATGGCGGCGCGCGGCGGCGGAAAAGCTGCCGGCTTCCAGCACATCCAGAAACAGGCTGAGTTGGTCGGTCAAGGTGTTGGGGTTCATGGCTCGACGCTTATGCGAGATTGGCACAGCCATTGTGCGTTGCTGTGCGTTTCCGCGCCAGAGCCGACTGCGTAGCATGCAAAGCTTGGAATTGCGGAGTAGCGAGCGGTGTGGGATCTAGTGATGTACTTGGCATTGGGTGCGGCGTTGGGCACCGTGGGTGGGCTGTTTGGCATCGGCGGCGGGCTGATTGCTATCCCGGTACTCGGCGTGTTGTTCGGGCTGGATCAGCAAATTGCCCAGGGCACCGCTTTGGTGATGGTTGTGCCGAACGTGATGCTCGCCCTGTGGCGCTATCACCAACGTAACCGCATCGAGTTGCGTCACGCCTTACCCTTGGGTGTGACCGGCTTTTGCTTTGCCTGGCTGGGATCGATCTGGGCGGTGGGGCTGGATGCGGGCGCCATGCGCATTGGTTTTATTGCGTTCTTGGTGGCGCTGTCTGCCTACAACCTGCTGCGCATGTTCACCCGCAACGCGCCGCCCACCACGCAAATGCGTTATTCCTGGCCCTGGCTTGGCGTCTTGGGCGCGGCATCCGGCTCCATGGGCGGGCTGTTCGGGGTCGGCGGCGCGGTGGTGGCCACACCGGTACTCACCAGTGTGTTCGGCACTACTCAAGTGGTTGCCCAAGGGTTGTCGTTGGCCTTGGCGTTGCCCAGTACCGGTGTGACCCTGGTCACCTATGCCTGGCACCACGAGGTGGACTGGATGATCGGCCTACCGCTGGCGGTGGGTGGCCTGCTGAGTATCAGTTGGGGCGTGAAAGTGGCTCATGCCTTGCCGGAGCGCCTGTTGCGCGGCCTGTTCTGTGGCTTTTTGGTGGTGTGCGCGGTGATGCTTACCTTTAAAGTTTGAAGCCTTCGACGATGTAGTCCGCCAGGCACTCGGTGATCGGCGAGGTCATCTGCGGGTTACGCAGCAAGCGCAGGTTCATCGACGGCAAAGTCGGGAAGCCTTCGTCGCTGCCGAGCACTCGCAGGTCGTCGGTGACCAGGCTTTCCATGCTGACCATCGCCGCCAGGCCCGCACTCACCACCGCCAGGATCGCTGCTCCGTTAGAGCTGTGATAGGCCAGGCGATAATCTCGCCCGGCCGCGTCCAATGCCGCACGTGCCCAATGGGTGTACAGGCACTCGTCGCCGGACACCGCCAGAGGCAGGGCATCGTGCTCCTCCACACAAAAGCACGGTGATGCTGCCCATACCATGCGTTCGGTACGCAACAACTCACCCAGATCATTGCCGGGCTCGCGGCTGATCACGGTCAGCGCCAAGTCCCGCCGTTGCATCAATACGGTCGATGCTTCGCAGTGCATTTCGATTTGAATCAGTGGGTAGGCTTTGGAGAACTGTTTCAGGATCCCTGGCAGAAAGCGCATCACATAGTCATCCGGCGTGCCGATGCGCACCAATCCCACCATATGCGGCTCGCGCAGGGTATTGAACACTTCACTGTGCAATTTCAGGATGCGCCGCGCATAACCCAGCAGCACCTGGCCTTCGGGTGTGAGCCGTACCTGCCGGCCATCGCGCTCGAACAGTTTGCGCTGCAACACGTCTTCTTCCAGACGCTTCATCTGCATGCTGACCGCCGATTGAGTGCGATTGACCGTCTCGCCGGCACGGGTGAAACCGCCCTGGTCGGCAATGGCGACGAAGGTGCGCAGCACGTCTGTGTCGATGCTGGGATAGGCGGACAATTGATCAATCTCCGAGATGTAATGCATAAGAAACATTCGTTGGATTGATCATAATGCCAGGCACACACTGTCGTCATCCCCACTGGAGGGCGAGAAGATGAAAGGTCAAAAAGGTTTCATATCGACGGATAACTGGCTGTTTGCTGGGCTTTTTCACACATTCGCGCGTTGGCAGCTGTTGCATCAGGAGCGGCAGATGCTGGCGACCCTGAGCGATGACGCACTCAAGGACATCGGGCTCAATCGCGCCGACGTCGCGCAGGAAAGCCATCGGCATTTCTGGGAAGACCCGCTGCGAAAATAAGCCCGGATGCAGTAGGGTAGGGCGCGAGCCTCAATGGAGATCGCCATGCCCGCCGACCTGTGTATTTCACTCAAGCAAGCTCGACGCATGGCGCTGGCTGCCCAGGGGTTTTCCGGGCGCCAGGCGCCTGCACAGATAAAGGCCACGCACCTCAACCGCTTGATCGAGCGCCTGGGCGTTTTACAGATCGACTCGGTCAATGCGCTGGTGCGTTCCCACTACCTGCCCGTGTTTTCCCGCCTTGGTTCTTATTCCCCATCGATTCTTGAGCAGGCGGCCTGGAGCCTGGGGCGGCGGCGTTCTCTGTTTGAATACTGGGGGCATGAGGCGTCGCTGCTGCCCTTGGCGCTGTACCCGCTGATGGGTTGGCGTATGGAGCGCGCCCGGCAAGGGCAGGGGATCTATTCGCAGATGGCACGTTTTGGCCGTGAACAGCAGGCGACGATCCAGCGCGTGTTGCGCACCGTCGAACAGCAGGGCGCCGTGGGGGCGGGTAGCTTGTCGACCCGCGAGGAGCGTGCCGGTCCCTGGTGGGATTGGAGTGATGAAAAGCACGCGCTGGAATGGCTCTTCGCCGCTGGCCTGGTCACGGTTGCCGGTCGTCGAGGGTTTGAGCGGCTTTATGATCTGCCCGAGCGTGTTATTCCCGCAGAGGTGCTCAGGGTCTCCATGAGTGAAGGTGAAGCGCAGCGTGGCTTGCTGTTGCACAGTGCGACTGCATTGGGTGTCGCCACCGAAAAAGACCTGCGCGATTATTTCCGCCTCGACCCCGCCGACAGCCGCAACCGCTTGGCCGAGCTGGTTGAGGATGGGCAACTGCTGGCGTGCCAGGTGCGGGGCTGGAAACAACCAGCGTATTGCCTGGCGGCGCCCAAACTGCCGCGCAACGTGCCGGCCAGTGCATTGTTGTCGCCGTTCGATTCGCTGATATGGGAGCGCAGCCGCACCGAGCGCTTGTTCGACTTTCGCTATCGCCTGGAGATCTACACTCCGCAAGAAAGACGCGTGTACGGCTATTACGTCCTGCCGTTTCTCCACAACGAACGCATTGCCGCACGCGTCGACCTGCGGGCCGAGCGTGCCCATGAGCGCCTGGCCGTGCATGCCGTGCACGAGGAAGAACCTGGGCTGGATGAGGAAGGTATGTTGGCGCTGGCCTTGAACCTACGAAAGATGGCCGACTGGCTAGGGCTGGAACAGATCCAGCTCAATTGCCAGCGGCCCAGTGCTGCCCGGTTGAGGGCTGCGATGCTGAACCGGGATGTCAGCCTTTAAGGCTCTATCGCGGGCAAGCCCGGCTCCCACATTTGAACGCGTTTTTCTGTGGGAGCCGGGCTTGCCCGCGATGGCGTCATCCCCGTCGATAAAACGTCAGCGCTTTACCTGTTTCAAGGTCTCGGCAATCAGGAACGCCAACTCCAGCGACTGATCGGCATTCATCCGTGGGTCGCAATGGGTGTGGTAGCGGTCTGACAGGCCATCTTCGGTGATCGGTCGTGCGCCGCCGATGCATTCGGTGACGTTCTGCCCGGTCATCTCGATATGGATCCCGCCGGCATAGCTGCCTTCTGCCTGGTGCACCTGGAAGAAATCCTTCACTTCGCCAAGGATCTGCGCAAAGTCGCGGGTCTTGTAGCCACTGCTGGCCTTGATGGTATTGCCGTGCATTGGGTCGCAACTCCACAGCACCTGCTTGCCCTCGCGCTGCACGGCACGGATCAGGTTGGGCAAATGGTCGCCGACCTTGCCTGCACCCATACGGGCAATGAGGTTGAGGCGGCCAGGGTCGTTATCCGGGTTGAGGATGTCGATCAGGCGGATCAGGTCCTCCGGGTTCATGCTCGGTCCGACTTTCACGCCGATCGGGTTGTTCACCCCGCGCAGAAACTCGACATGGGCGCCGTCCAATTGACGGGTACGGTCGCCGATCCACAGCATATGCGCCGAGCAGTCGTAGTAATCGTTGGTCAGGCTGTCGCGGCGCACGAAGGCTTGTTCATAGTTGAGCAGTAACGCTTCGTGGGCGGTGAAAAAGCTGGTTTCGCGCAATTGCGGCGAGCTGTCCATGCCACAGGCGCGCATGAAGGCCAGGGTTTCGTCGATGCGGTCGGCCAGTTGGCTGTACTTTTCGGCGAGGGCGGAGTTGGCGATGAAATCCAGGTTCCACTTGTGCACTTGGTGCAGGTCGGCAAAACCGCCCTGGGCAAAGGCGCGCAGCAGGTTGAGTGTGGCGGTGGACTGGTGGTAGGACTGCAACAGGCGGTCCGGGTCTGGCACGCGGCTTTTTTCGTCGAAGCCGATGCCGTTGACGATATCGCCACGGTAGGCGGGCAGGGTGATGCCGTCGATGGTTTCATCGTTGGCCGAACGTGGCTTGGCGAACTGGCCGGCCATGCGCCCGACTTTCACCACCGGGCAACCGGCGGCGAAGGTCATGACAATGGCCATCTGCAGCAGCACCTTGAAGGTGTCGCGGATCTTCGCGGCGGAAAACTCGGCGAAGCTCTCGGCGCAATCGCCACCTTGCAGCAGGAAGGCACGACCCTGGGTCACTTCGGCAAACTGACGGCGCAATTCGCGGGCTTCGCCGGCAAACACCAGGGGCGGGTAGCTCGCCAGGCTCTGCTCCACTTGCTCCAAGTGCGCGGCGTCCGGGTATCGGGGTTGCTGCTGGATCGGCAGGGCTCGCCAGCTATCGGGACTCCAGGGGTGGCTCATCATGAACTCGTTTGCAGGTGGATGTTAGGGCGTCAATGTTAGCAGCAATTAGTGCGTGACCTGTGGTTGCCGCTTGGCCGACAATCGCGCCTTTGTCGTGCGGTAAACCCTTTAGGAGTAGTGATGAGCGAGGAGCGTGTCGAGCGCCTGCTGGCCGAAGTCCATGATGAATTCGGCATGATCCGTGTGCTTGAAGTGGCTGATTACCGCTTTCTCGAATTTGGCGACGCCATCGAGCAAAGCTGTGTGTTCACTGCTGACCCGAGCTGGCTGGAGTACGACTACACCCGCGCGATGCTGATCGGCGCGTTGTGCCATGAACAGCCGGAAAGTGCGTTGTTCCTCGGCCTGGGCGCGGGCACGTTGACCCAGGCATGCCTCAAGTTCCTGGCGCTGGAGGATGTCGAAGCCATTGAGCTGCGCCCCGATGTGCCGCGCCTGGCGATTGAATATCTGGGGCTGGATGACGATCCGCGCTTGTACATCCGCATTGGTGACGCGCTGCAATTGCTCGACAGTGCTGAATCGGCCGATTTGATTTTCGTCGACCTCTACACCGATGTCGGCCCGGGCGTGGGGCATCTGGCCTGGACCTTCC
Source organism: Pseudomonas sp. PA-1-3F (assembly GCF_021609665.1). Taxonomy (NCBI): domain Bacteria; kingdom Pseudomonadati; phylum Pseudomonadota; class Gammaproteobacteria; order Pseudomonadales; family Pseudomonadaceae; genus Pseudomonas; species Pseudomonas sp. PA-1-3F. Next base: position 51,873 of record NZ_WJZD01000023.1, read on the forward strand.
TGGAAAACTGTCAGAAGAAACTCAACCCGGGCGGCTGGCTGGTGATCAACCAGTGGGCCACCGATGACGGCAAGCCGCTGGGGGCGGCGTTGCTGCGTGGGTTGTACCACCGGCATTATTGGGAGCTGCCGGTGAAGGAGGGCAATGTGATTCTATTGGTGCCTTCGGAGCTGGATCAGGTGCTGGACCTGGATGCGCTGTCAGCCCGCGCCGAAGCCTTGGCGCCGCGATTGGGGTATTCGTTGCAGCCGTTGATCAAGGCGATTCGGCCAGCAACTTAGTTGTCAGTTCGGACGCTTTCGCGGGCAAGCCCACAGTCGAGTTGCACTCTGTGTTGAAATGCAATCCCCTGTGGGAGCGGGCTTACCCGCGAAGAGGCTCTCACTGGCGACGGCTAATTCAGTTTGTTCAAATCCCCTTGAACACCCCGGGCCGCTTCTCGACCATCGCCCGAACACCCTCCTTGGCGTCCTCACTGTTGAGCAGTTTATCCACCATGGGCGGCAGCGCGGCGGCTGCGACGGCCTCACCCTCCATGCGCGCCAGGCGTGCCGACATCAACGTTGCCTGCACACCCAGCGGCGCCTGGCGGGCAATGCGGTTGGCCAATTCAATGGCACGGGGCAACAGGTCTTCACTGGCCATCACTTCCTGCACCAACCCCAGGCGCAGGGCCTCATGGGCGTCGAATTCGTCGCCGGTGAGCAGCCAACGCATCGCATTGCCCCAGCCGGCAATCTGATGAAAGCGCAATGTCGCGCCGCCAAACGGAAAGATGCCGCGTTGCACCTCCATCTGGGCGAAGCGGGTATTGCTGGCGCAGAGGTTGATATCCGCCGCCAGCATCAACTCGATACCAATGGTCAGGCAGTAACCTTGGGCGGCGACGATCACCGGCTTGCTCACGCGCGGGCCGGCAAACACCCCCCACGGGTCGCACCCTCCCAGCGGCGGTTGCCAGCCGCCGGCCATTACGCCGCTGACATTGGCCAGGTCCAGTCCTGCGGTGAAGTGATCGCCATGGGCAAACACCACGGCCACCCGTGCGTCATCGTTTCGATCAAATTCGCCATAGGCCAGGCTCAGTTCATTGAGCAAATCCAGGTCAAAGGCGTTGCGCTTGGTCACGCGGTCCAGGCCTAGCAATAGAACATGGCCCTCAAGTGCGCGGCTGACACGGCTACTGCTGGCTTGATTCATCGGGTGTGCCCTCGGGGCGCAGGTGAGGTTTCAGACCAAAGGGTCTCAATGGGTGGGTGAACCGTTTAAGCTCGATGACCAACAGGGCCGGGCCTTTGAAAAATAGACCCTGGCGCACGGATCTGCAAAGCGCGTGACCCAGTGCGGTTTATCGGCGCCTGGCGATAAAAAAAGCTCCCTTTTTCAGCTATTTCCGGTATAGTGCGCGCCGGCCTTTAACCGGGCCGCGTTTAGGTAGCGCAATTCCCCGAAGTCAGCTTCGGCTGCACGTCCGCACAGCGGACTCTTCCTTGACGAATCTTTTTCATTCATTCGTTTTCGCAAATCCCCGCCGACAAAGCAGCCAGGGCGACTCTTGAGTCTCAACACGGCATGCGCAGCTTTGGAGCATGGGTCTTTGCGGATGCACTTAGAGGCAGACCCATGACCCAGGAAACCGGCGGCTTCGCCGCTTTTAATCTTAACCCGAATATTCTTGCAGCCGTCGCAGCGACCGGCTACGAAGAACCTTCGGCGATTCAGCAGCAATCGATCCCGATCATCATGGCCGGTAAGGACATGATTGGCCAGGCGCAAACCGGTACCGGTAAAACCGCCGCGTTCGCCCTGCCTATTCTGCATTGCATCGATCCTGCCAAGCGCGAGCCGCAAGCCCTGATCCTGGCGCCAACCCGTGAGTTGGCGCTGCAAGTAGCAACCGCCTTTGAAACCTACGCCAAGCAAATGCCGGGTGTAACTGTTGTGGCCGTTTACGGCGGCGCGCCTATGGGCCCACAACTCAAGGCAATCCGTAATGGCGCACAGATCGTTGTCGCCACTCCGGGCCGTCTGTGCGACCACCTGCGTCGTGACGAAAAAGTCCTGTCGACCGTGAACCACCTGGTTCTGGACGAAGCTGACGAAATGTTGAAGCTGGGCTTCATGGATGACCTGGAAGTCATCTTCAAGGCACTGCCAGCGACCCGTCAGACCGTACTGTTCTCGGCTACCCTGCCGCAGTCCATCCGTGCCATTGCCGAACGCCACCTGCGCGATCCGGAGCACGTGAAGATCCAGACCAAGACCCAGACCGTCACCGCGATCGAACAGGCTCACCTGTTGGTTCACGCTGACCAGAAGACCTCGGCTGTATTGAGCCTGCTGGAAGTCGAAGACTTCGACGCCCTGATCATGTTCGTGCGCACCAAGCAAGCGACCCTGGACCTGGCCAGCGCCCTGGAAGCCAAAGGCTACAAAGCCGCTGCGCTGAACGGTGACATTGCCCAGAACCAGCGTGAGCGCGTGATCGACTCCCTCAAGGATGGCCGTCTGGACATCGTTGTGGCGACCGACGTTGCTGCCCGTGGCCTCGACGTTCCACGTATCACCCACGTGTTCAACGTTGACATGCCTTACGATCCAGAGTCCTACGTTCACCGTATCGGCCGTACTGGCCGTGCCGGTCGCGAAGGTCGTGCGTTGCTGCTGGTGACTCCACGTGAGCGCCGCATGCTGCAAGTGATCGAGCGTGTTACCGGCCAGAAAGTTGCCGAAGTCCGCCTGCCGGATGCCCAGGCCGTTCTCGATGCGCGCATCAAGAAACTGACCAACAGCCTGGCGCCACTGGTGGCTGACGCTGAATCGACCCACGGCGACCTGCTGGACCGCCTGACCGCCGATATCGGTTGCACCCCGCGTGCCCTGGCTGCAGCCCTGCTGCGCAAAGCTACCAATGGTCAGGCCCTGACCTTGGCAGCCATCGAAAAAGAACGTCCACTGGTTCCGAACAGCGCGCCACGCGGTGATCGTCCAGAGCGTTCCGGTGACCGTCCAGACCGTGGTGACCGTGAGCGTCGTGCTCCAGTGCCATTGGCTGAAGGCCGTGCTCGTTGCCGTACCGCGCTGGGTGCGCGTGACGGTATCGCGGCCAAGAACCTGCTGGGCGCTATCCTCAACGAGGGTGGCCTGGCACGTGAAGCCATCGGTCGCATCCAGGTGCGTGACAGCTTCTCCCTGGTGGAGTTGCCGGAAGACGGCCTGGAAAAACTGCTGGCCAAGCTGAAAGACACTCGCGTTGCCGGTAAGCAGCTCAAGCTGCGTCGCTACCGCGAAGATTGATCCGCCCTTGGGCTGATTGATCGCACATAAAAAATCCCCGACTGGTTCGGGGATTTTTTTTCGCCTCATGTTTTAGGCTCCGACGCGATCAACTGTGAGAGCAGGCAAGCCAGCTCCCACAGGTATAACGGTTTCAGCCAAAGCGATAGATATCCATGCCCAAGGCACCCAGTGTGAAGCCTTGGTGCGCCACGCTGAAATCTGCGCCCGCACCCCGCGCAAAGTAAAGCGGCAGCAAATGTTCATCGCTGGGATGGCTGCGCACGGCATGTGGCGCCTGGCGGCGATAGTCATGCAAGGCGGCGTCGTCATTGGCCGCGAGTCTGTCGACCACCCAGTCACGAAATTCCCGGGCCCACGGTGTGATCGTCTCCGGCCCGGCGCGCCAATCCAGTTCGCCCAGGTTGTGGGTGATGCTGCCGGAGCCGATCAGCAGCACACCCTGTTCGCGCAGGCTCGCGAGTGCATGCCCGACTCGAGTCTGCAAAGCCGGGCCCAGGCGGCTGGGCAAGGACACTTGTACCACCGGGATGTCCGCTGCCGGGTACATCAGCGACAGCGGGACCCAGGTGCCGTGGTCGAAGGGGCGTTGCTCGTCAATACGTGCAGCCAGGCCGTCGGCGTGCAGCAGTTCGACGATCTCACTGGCCAACTGCGGGTCACCCGGCGCGGGGTATTGCACCGCAAACAGCTCGCGCGGAAAGCCACCGAAGTCGTGCCAGGTTTCGGGGGCAGCACTGCCGCTGACCAGCAGGTCCGGGCTTTCCCAATGCGCCGACACCACCACAATGGCTTTGGGCCGTGGCAGTTCGGCAGCCAGGCGCTGCAGCGCAGGACCGCTGGCACCGGGTTGCAAGGCCAGCATGGGCGAGCCGTGGGAGATAAACAGGCTGGGGAGCATGAGCAGGGTCCTGAGGGTTAAGATGGAGTCATCTTCAATCAGATCATCAATCTAAATCTAATATAAGTTTTAGCGCCTTTTGATCGAATTTTCGGAGTGATTCATGCAGCCTGAATTTTGGCAGGACCGCTGGGCGAGCAATCAGATCGGCTTCCATCAGCGCGAGGTCAATCCCTATTTGCAACGGCACTGGCCCGTGCTGGGGTTGCCCGAGGGGGCAAAGGTGCTGGTACCGTTGTGTGGCAAAAGCCTGGACTTGGTATGGCTCAAGAGCCAGGGGTACCCGGTAATGGGCGTGGAGCTGTCGGAGCAGGCGGTTGAGGCGTTCTTCAGCGAGCAGGAGCTTGTGCCGCACATCAGTCAGCAGGGCGCCTTCAAGGTCTACCAGGCCAGCATGATCGAGCTGTGGTGTGGCGATTTCTTTAGCCTCGATGCCGGGGCGCTGGCCGGTTGCAGCGCCGTTTATGACCGCGCAGCGTTGATAGCATTGCCGCCACTGATGCGCGCGCAATACGCAGAGCACCTGAATGCCTTGCTGCCCTCAGGCTGCCAGGGTTTGCTGATTACCCTCGATTACGACCGAGGGCAGAAGGCCGGACCACCCTTTGCTGTCACGGACGAGGAAGTGCAGGTGCTATTTGCACTGCATTGGGCGTTGGAGCGGCTGGAGGAGCGGGACATCCTGAGGGAGAGCGGAAAGTTCCTGCAGGACGGTGTTACTCGCCTTGAAGAGCGTGCTTATCGGCTGACCAGGCGCTAAAAGGGTTTTTCCTTTTGAAGGAGCGAGGGGGACGCCTAGTTCTTGCTCGCGAAAGACGTCAACGATAACGCGTGCTTGCTAAATGAACGCGGCGCCTGCGAGTTTTTCGCGAGCAAGCTCGCTCCTACAGAGAGCGGTGAAATCAGCAGGCACAAAAAAGGGGCGATCAGATCGCCCCCTTGTTGAGTCATCCGGCTATCAGCCCCGGCGACGCAGTGCGTCAATCCGCTCTTCCAGCGGCGGGTGGCTCATGAACAGGCGAGCCAGGCCCTGCTTGATGCCGCCGTTGATGCCGAAGGCGGTCAGGCTGTCGGGCATATGCACCGGCAGGCCCTGTTCGGAGCGCAAGCGTTGCAGCGCGCCGATCATTGCGCTGGTGCCCGCCAGGCGTGCGCCGGCTTCATCTGCGCGGAACTCGCGTTTGCGCGAGAACCACATCACGATGGCGCTGGCCAGGAAGCCCAGGACCAGCTCGGCGAAAATGGTCGCCACGAAGTAGGCAATACCACGGCCTTCTTCGTTCTTGAAGATGACCTTGTCGACGAAGTTGCCGATGATCCGCGCAAAGAACATCACGAAGGTGTTCACCACGCCCTGTACCAGCGCCAGGGTGACCATGTCACCGTTAGCCACGTGACCGATCTCGTGGGCCAGCACCGCCTTGACTTCGTCGGGCGAAAACCGCTCCAGCAGGCCCTGGCTCACGGCCACCAGCGCGTCGTTCTTGTTCCAGCCGGTCGCAAAGGCGTTGGCCTCATAAGCCGGGAAAATCCCGACTTCGGGCATTTTGATGCCTGCTTCTTGAGACAACTGCTCCACGGTTTGCATCAGCCATTGTTCATGGCGAGTGCGTGGTTGCGTGATGATCTGGGTGCTGGTGCTCATCTTTGCCATCCACTTGGAGATGAACAGCGAGAACAGCGAACCGGCAAAACCAAAGACTGCACAGAAAATCAGCAGCTGATTGAGGTTCAGATCAACCCCATTGGCCGCCATGAACCCGTTGAAGCCAAAAAGGCTCAGGGTGACGCTGGCAATCAGTACGACTGCCAGGTTAGTGGCCAAGAACAGCAGGATGCGCATCATGGTTGTAGAATTCTCCTCATGCTTAATATGTCGCTCACTGCGGGGTATATAAGGTGCGGCATGGGGTGATTCAACCGGGGGACTATTTCAAACTGTGTCCTACACCGTTGGCGTAGGGCCTTGAAGGGATTTTCCGACCTGTATTGTCAGCCTTGCTCGACCCGATGCTACCCTGTCGCCCCGTGATTATAGGGGTCACGTCATAGGCAGGGGCCAAATGAAGTACAACCGCAAGTAAGTGACACAGAAGTGTTGCCAGATAATCGCTGTACGACCCTTTGTGAGTCGTACAGCGTCAATTGCCTTACTGGCGATAGGACTTCAGGAAGTTACCGATGCGACCAATCGCCATCTCCAGGTCATCCACACGTGGCAATGTCACCACGCGGAAGTGATCCGGCCATGGCCAGTTGAAGGCGGTACCTTGCACGACCAGCAGTTTTTCTGACAGCAGCAGGTCGAGCACGAACTTCTCGTCGTTGAGGATCGGGCAGACTTTCGGGTCGATCCGCGGGAACGCGTAAAGCGCGCCCATGGGCTTCACACAGCTCACGCCGGGGATAGCGTTGAGCAGCTCCCAGGTGCGGTTACGTTGCTCCAGCAGGCGACCTTGGGGCAGGATCAGGTCGTTGATGCTCTGGTAGCCGCCGAGGGCGGTCTGGATCGCGTGCTGGCTCGGTACGTTGGCGCACAGGCGCATGTTGGCCAGCATGTCGATGCCTTCGATGTAGCTTTGCGCATTGTGCTTGGGGCCGGAGATGGCGATCCAGCCGGAGCGGAAACCCGCCACGCGGTAGGACTTGGACAGGCCATTGAAGGTCAGGCACAGCAGGTCCGGGGCCAGGGAGGCGGTGCAGATATGCACGGCGTCATCGTAGAGGATCTTGTCGTAGATCTCGTCGGAGAACACCACCAGGTTGTGCTGACGCGCCAGTTCCAGCATGCCCAGCAATACTTCCCTGGAGTACACGGCGCCAGTGGGGTTGTTCGGGTTGATGATCACCAGGGCCTTGGTGTTGGGCGTGATCTTGGCCTTGATGTCGGCCAGGTCCGGGAACCAGTCGGCGCCCTCATCACACAGGTAATGCACCGGGTGGCCGCCCGCCAAGGTCACGGCGGCGGTCCACAGCGGGTAATCCGGGGCTGGCACCAGGACTTCATCGCCATTGTTGAGCAACGCCTGCATGGACATCACGATCAGCTCGGACACGCCGTTGCCCAGGTAGATGTCCTCGATGCCGACGCCTTCGACCTGCTTCTGCTGGTAGTACTGCATCACCGCCTTGCGCGCGCTGAACAGGCCCTTGGAGTCGCTGTAACCCTGGGCGGTCGGCAGGTTGCGGATCACATCCTGAAGGATTTCGTCCGGCGCTTCGAAACCAAACGGCGCCGGGTTGCCAATGTTCAGCTTGAGGATGCGATGGCCTTCCTCTTCCAGGCGTTTGGCGTGCTTGAGCACCGGGCCGCGAATGTCATAGCAGACGTTGGCGAGCTTGTTCGATTTGCTGACCTGCATGGCGATGTGATCCTGAAAATGAACGATCCCGACGGCGTAGGCACTACCGTAGGGTGAAGCCTGCACGGCCCGCACCCATAAATACGTTTGAATGCCGATGGCGCGGGTGCCAGACTGGCGTTTTGAATAGGCGCAATCATACGTGCCGCCTGATCCATGGAAAAGACACAGATCAGGGTTTTTCAGTTGCCGAGGTGTACCGATGGATAAGTTGCAGAAAACTGTAGATGAATGGAAGGCGATGCTCGATCCGGAGCAGTACAACGTGTGCCGTCTCAAGGGTACCGAGCGACCGTTCAGCGGCAAGTACAACGCCACCAAGACCGACGGCGTCTACCACTGCATCTGCTGCAACGAGCCGCTGTTCGATTCCAAGGCGAAGTTTGATTCCGGCTGTGGCTGGCCCAGTTTCTATGAGCCGATCGCCGACAGCGCGATGGTCGAGATCCGCGATGTCAGCCACGGCATGATTCGCACCGAAGTCACCTGCGCCAAGTGTGATGCACACTTGGGGCATGTGTTCCCGGACGGCCCACCGCCGACGGGCCTGCGCTACTGCATCAATTCGGTATGCCTGGAGCTGGTGCCGCGCTAGGCTTGCATGGTCCCTGTAGGAGCGAGCTTGCTCGCGAAAAACGTCAACGATACGGCGGGTTTCCTGAATGAACGCGGCGTCTGATAGTTTTTCGCGAGCAAGCTCGCTCCTACAAATAAGGCTCTTCTTTCCCTGACTTGAGGCATTGCCATGAGCGACTCCCTGCTGAGCATCCCTTGCACCACCATCAAGGGTGAGCAAAAGACCTTGGCCGACTTTGCCGGCAAGGCCATTCTGGTGGTCAACACCGCGAGCAAATGCGGCTTCACACCGCAGTACAAGGGCCTCGAGCAACTTTGGCAGCAATACAAGGACCAGGGCCTGGTGGTGCTCGGCTTTCCCTGCAACCAGTTCGGCAAGCAGGAACCCGGCAATGAAGGCGCGATATCCGAGTTCTGCGAGCTGAACTTCGGCGTCAGTTTTCCGCTGTTCAAGAAAATCGACGTCAATGGCAGCGATGCCCACCCGTTGTTTGTGCAGTTGAAAAAACAGGCCCCGGGGCTGCTGGGTTCCAAGAACATCAAGTGGAACTTCACCAAGTTTCTCATTGGCCGTGATGGCAAGCAGGTCAAGCGTTTTGCGCCAACCACCAAGCCTCAGGACTTGACCCAGGAGATTGAAGCCCTGCTCAAATGACCGCAATATTGCGGGTACCCATCAGAGGCTGGTTGTCTTCGGTACCCACAGTTCCAGTAAGGCGTTGAGTTCTTCACGGCGAAACGGCTTGGCCAGGTAATCGTTCATTCCAGCGGCCCGGCAACGCTCGCGTTCTTCGGCCATCGCGTTGGCGGTCAAGGCAACAATGGGCAAGTCCGGCCAACGCCCGCTCCGGCGAATTTGTCGGCTGGCCTCATAGCCATCCATCACAGGCATGTTGCAGTCCATCAACACCAAGTCGAAGCGCTGGTCCTCCAGAAGCTTGAGGGCTTCGCCGCCATGGGCCGCGACGATTACCTCACACCCGAGCTTGCTGAGCATGCCCTTGGCCACCAGTTGATTGACCGCGTTGTCCTCCACCAGCAGGATGCGCGCGCGGTGCGCAAGCGGTGCGGTTTCTATCTGGACCGGGTCGAGCACCAGTTGCGCGCCGCTGCGCAGGTTGCGTTGCAGGATCTGGTACAGCGCGTTGCGGCTCAATGGGCGCGCTTGTTGCTGCAGCGGCGCCAGGGCCGTGACTTCTTCGCTGGGCAAAAAGTTGCCATAGGCGGTAACCAGCAGAATCGGCGCGCTGATGCCCGGGCGCAATCGGAACAAGCATTCAGGGCAGTCGGTGATCAACAGGTCGGGCGCCAGCCCGCTCAAATTATCGTCCTGGGAATAGCAGCGCGGGGTCAGCCCCCAAGAGGGCAATAGCGTGGTGAGCAGCTCCGTCAGCCCGCCGCCGGCGTTGGTGATGGCGATCACCTCGCCCGTGAGCGGTGCATAGCGCATGGCAGGCAAATGCGCGGGCAGTGGGAGGTCGGCGCAGAACTGGCTGCCAAAGCCCACCTCCGAGCTGATACTCAAGCGGCCTTGCATGGCTTCGCACAGGTTGTGAGTCAACGCCAGGCCCAATCCCGTCCCGCCAAACTGGCGGGTAATGCCAGCGCCGGCCTGGGTGAACGGCTGGAAGATTTTCACTTGGGCTTCCTGGGCGATGCCAATGCCGGTATCGCACACTTCAATGCTGACCCGGCCTTCTAGGGCGCGCAGACGCACATCGACGCGGCCAAAGCGGGTGAACTTCAAGGCGTTGGAGAGCAAGTTGCTGACGATCTGCCGCACACGGGTAGGGTCGCCGACCACCTGGGCGGGAAATTGCGGGTCGATCAGGCAGGTCAGCTCCACGCTCGGAGCGGCATTTTGCGAGAGCAGGTTGGCGGTATCTTCCACCAATGAGCCCAGGTCGAACGGGATATGCTCCAGTTCCAGCTGGCCGGCATCGAACTTGGACAGGTCAAGAATATCGTTGAGCAACTCCACCAGCACTTTGCCTGAGTCATGGGCAATGGACAGTTGCTGGCGCTGTTCGGCGGTCAGCGGGCTATCCAGTGAGAGGGCAATCATGCCCAGCAACCCATTGAGCGGCGTACGAATTTCATGGCTCATATTGGCCAGGAATGCTGCCCGTGCCTGAGCCATGCCCAGCGCAGTCATTTTCGCCGCCTCCAGCTCATCGTTGGACTGGCTCAAGCGTTGGTTGCTGGCCTTGAGTTCGAGGGTGCGCGCAGAAACGATATTTTCCAGTTGCCCCAAATACTCCGTGAGGCGATCTTCGGCATGGCGCCGTTGCTGGATCTCGGTTTCCATGTTTTCGAATTGTTGGTTGGCGACGCTGACCAGCACGCCGATTTCATCGTGTTCATGCCCCGGTGGGCAATCCAGGCGCGCCTGTTTGCGTGTGCTCAGCTCGCGGATAATGCGCACCAGCGGTTGGGTGAGCATTACGTAGAACAGGCCGAGCAAAATCCCGGTGAGCAGCAGGCTGCGGGCGAAGCCGTTGAGCAGAGTGATCTCGGCGCGATGCAGGAAACGGCTGCCAAAGGCATAAGTATCGACGTCCAGGCGTAACACACCAAGGGAGTCGTTGGGCATATGGCTGAGAAACAGTCGGTCTTCGAATTGGCGATTGGCACCAAACAGAAAATCGCTGACCGGCCGATAGTTGCTTTCCTTGCGCGGACGGTTGACGTCGGCCAGCACCACGCCATTGTTGTCGATCAACTGCGCGCGGATGATGGCGGGGGAGTGCAGCAGGCCCAAGGTCAGTTCCTGGGCGAGTTCGGCATCGATGTTGTAGGCGATTCTTGACGCCGGGTTATGGCTGATTTCAATCAGTGAGCGTATTTCACGGTTGATGGATGCGTCTTCACTGGCATAATCAATGCCGATTTGGATCAGACTGAGCAGGGTTCCCAAGACGAAACCGACCAGCACAGTCAATCTGGCTTGTTTATAAGACAAGCGGTGGGCGAACTTGATATCCATCGAGTGTTGAACCACTTAGCGTTTCCCTTCGCCCGGCAAGCATAGCTGAACATCCACAAGCTTTGGCTCGCCCGGCATGAATCGTTTGTTTGATGCAGCCCTACAGTTTGCCGCAGGGTTGCCAATACGCCATCTTTTGCAAGAAGTTGCCAGAGGAATAGCTGTGGATTCTCGATTGAATGCCTTTCTTGAGCGCGCCGATGCGGTGCTGGCTCGCCTGGAACCGTTGTTACCCGCCCCACGCCAGGCGATCGACTGGCACCAATGCCTGGCCGCCCGCTGGCAGCGCGAAGGTCGCAATGGCTTCCTGTTACCGTTGGAAGTGAGCCTGGACATGCGCCTGTCGGACCTGATCGGTGTCGACAAACAACGTGAACAACTGGCGCGCAACACCCAACAGTTCCTTGATGGGTTACCCGCCAACCACGCCCTGTTATGGGGTTCGCGTGGCACCGGCAAGTCTTCCATGGTCCGGGCCTTGCTCGCCCAGCACGCCAACGCCGGCCTGCGTCTTATCGAGATCGAGCGTGACCACCTGGCTGACCTGCCGCGGGTGGTCGAGCAACTGGTCAAGCTACCACAACGCTTCATTTTGTTTTGCGATGACCTATCGTTCGAGGCCGGCGAAGGTGACTATCGCGTGCTCAAGAGCGTGCTGGATGGTTCCCTGGAACAGGCGCCGGAAAACGTGCTGCTGTACGCCACGTCCAACCGTCGCCACCTTGTGCCGGAAAACCAGAGCGACAATGACAACTGGAAACGCGTGGACGGCGAATTGCACCCGAGCGAGGCGGTTGAAGACAAGATTGCCTTATCGGATCGTTTTGGCTTGTGGTTGTCGTTCTACCCCTTTACCCAGGAGCATTTCCTGGATGTGGTGGAACACTGGATCGGTGAGTTGGCCAGCAAGGCCGGCTTGCAGTGGCAGCGCGATGAGCAGCTTGACGTTCTCGCGGTGCGTTGGGCCACTGGGCGCGGCAACCGCAATGGCCGGTGCGCCTATCAATTCGCCCGTTACTGGGTGGGTCTTAAATTGCTGGAACGTCAACCATGATCGATTTACAACAGGCCGGCAGCGGCCTTGATGGCTATGCCATGCTCTGCGCGCAACTGGAGTCATTGCTGGCTGATGAGCGCGATTTTATTGCCAACAGTGCGCAGTTTTCCGCGTTCCTGTTCAACCAGTTGGATGACTTGAACTGGGCTGGCTTTTATCTCAATCGTAACGAAGAGCTGGTGCTTGGGCCCTTTCAGGGGCAGATCGCCTGTGTGCGCATTCCGTTTGGTCGCGGCGTGTGTGGTGCGGCTGCGGCCTCACGGAAAACCCAGCGCGTGGAGGACGTGCACGCGTTCCCAGGCCATATCGCCTGCGACAGCGCTTCGAACAGTGAATTGGTGGTGCCATTGGTCAAGGACGGCCAACTGATTGGTGTCCTTGACCTCGACAGCCCATTGCTGGGCCGCTTTACCCCTCAGGACCAGGAGGGGATTGAGCGGCTGGCGGAGATTTTCCTGCAGTTGACCGACTGCTGAAGCGGTGGGTACTTATGCTGGTCGCGGTAGGAGCGCATTTGCTCGCTCCCGCCACGACGGGCTTTGGTGCTATTGGGCTTGCAGTTCATTGAGTTGAACCCGCAGCATCTTCTCCAATTCCAGCATGAGCTGTTCCAGGGCCCTGATGCCGCTTTCGATCACGGCCCACTCCTCATTGCGAGAACAGGTTTGCTCCAAGGCTTCGCATTGCCCCGCCAACGAATGGGCTTGAACGATGCGGGCGGCACCCTTGATCTTGTGGGCTTGCTCAATGATGTCCGAGGGGGGCGCGTGTCGATCCCGCAGTTCGATAAGGACCTTGCGGTCGTGAAGGCTGCTGCTCAGCAGCTCCTCCAGCAAGCGTCGACTCAACTGTGGATCACCGCCGGTCAGCGCTTCCAGGCATTCGAGGTCCAGCCGTTGGGGCACGGTTTCAGGGGCGATATGTGCCAGTTGGCGCTCTAATACGGTAAGGCTGATGGGTTTGAACAGGCAGTCATCCATGCCGGCTTGCACGCACCGTTGCCTTTCCTCCGGCTGGGCGTTGGCGGTAAAGCCCAGTACCACGCAGGGCACCAATTGTTCGCGTTGCTCATATTCACGGATTGAACGACTCAGTTCGTAGCCATTCATGATGGGCATGTTGCAGTCGGCAATTACCAGGTCGAAATGCTCTTTACGCCAGGCCTGGAACCCTGCGGCTCCGTGCTCGGCAGCGATGAATTTATGCCCCAGGTAGCCCAATTGCTGGCACATCAGCAGGCGATTCGCCGGATGGTCGTCTACCACCAGTACGTTAAGCACCCGTGCGGTGGCCGGCGTTGGCGGCGTGTGTTCACCCACCGCCTGGATCGCTTGCAGGCGAGGCATGCTCAGGTTGACGTGCACCTGGGTGCCGACCATGGGCACGCTGCTCAGGCTCAATTGGCCGCCCATCATCGCGCACAGGCTGCGGCAGATCACCAGACCCAGGCCCGCGCCACTGCGCGCCAGTTGCCCGGAGTTGTCCGCCTGGGCAAAGGGTTCGAACAGGCGCTGTTGGTCATCCCGGCTGATGCCGATGCCGGTGTCTTCCACCACCAGTTTCAGCTCGATCTGCTCCGGGGCCTGGGTAGGCTGCAGCTCGACCTTGATCTTGACCTGCCCTTGTTCGGTGAACTTGATCGCGTTGCTCACAAGGTTCGATAGCACCTGCTTGAAGCGCAGCGGGTCTATCAGCACCTCGATATCGTTCAGGTCGGGTTTGAACTCCAGCAGCAGGCTGAGGGTTTTCTGCCGTGCGAGACCGTCGAAGACGCGCACCACTGATTCAATTACCTCCCGCAGGTTGACGCGCTCCGGCGCCAGGCTGAGGCGGCCGGACTCGATACGCGCGATGTCGAGAATGTCACCGATCAGCTCCAGCAGGTCTCTGGCCGAGTTGTACGCCACCTCGATCGCCGGACGGTCAAGGTGTCCTTGGTCGGCGCGCTTGAGCGTCAGTTCGAGCATGCCGATCACAGCGTTCATCGGGGTACGAATCTCGTGGCTCATGGTAGCCAGGAACGTGCTCTTGGCGCGGTTGGCTTCGTCGGCGCGCTCCTTGGCAGCGCGGAGTTCATCGAATAGCTGGCGTCGGTCACTGATATCGATCCAGCCACCGATGATGCCCTGGACTTCACCCGTAGAGTCGCGGTAGGGAAGGATCCAGTGATAGATGGTCAGTTTCTTGTCGTGGATATGCAGGCTGCGATCGAGGATCAGCGGGTTACCCTCGGCCACCACACGCAGATAGTCAGCATGATACTGGGCTGCCTCCGACGCCAGCGCCATGGTCATCTGGGTCACGCTTTTGCCGATCACCTCTTCGCGCTTGACGTCGAACACCTGCAGGTAGCTGTCGTTACAGGTCTGCAACAACCCATTGCGGTCGCGCACGTAGATCGGATGGGGCGTCTCATTGACCAGTGCACGCATGAACTCGAACTGATCGTTGAGGGCACGTTCGGCCATTTTTCGATGCTTGATCTGGCGACGCATGTAGGCGTTCCAGGCTAGGGATATCAACAGCAACAGCCCGGTGCCGATGATGATTCGCGCGATCAGTTGATGGTAATTACGCCAGTAGCTGTCCGATGCGGCGGTGTAGCCACGCCAGCGACTGTTGATTACGCCCATTTCATCCGGGGCAATGCTGAGCAGCGCCTTGTCGAGTATCGAGCTCAATTCCGTGGCTTGGCGCGAGGTAGCAAGAGAGAAGGTCGCTGGGGTCGTGCCGATGCTGGCGCTTATTTGCAATTTATCCTGGAAGACCTGGGATGACAGGAAATAGTTGGCGATCACCAAGGTATTCACTGCCCCATCCACTTGTCCCTGTGCTAGCAGCTCCGATGCTCTGAACGTATCACTGGTTTCCACCAGTTGAACCTGCGGGAAGTCTTTGCTCAAGGTCGCGGCCAGTGGGTTGCCTCGGGTGATTGCCAGACGCTTTCCTGCCATCTGCTCCATGTTCGAGGGGGCACCTTGCTCTCTGCGTGTCAACAATACATAGGAGTTTTCCAGGTAGGGGCGGCTGAAATTAAGCTGCGAATCTCGTTCGTTGCTGGGCACGATGGCACCGATCATATCGACTTTCTGGGTCGCGACCTGGTCGATCATCGCGCTGACATCGCGCCCGCGCTGCACCGAAAAACGCAGGCCGGTGCGCAAGCGAATCAACTCCAGCAAGTCGGCGGTGATGCCGCGAAAGTTGCCGTCTGCATCGAAGAACGTCAGGGGCGCGAAAGTTTCGTTGACGACCACGGTGACCACCGGATGCTCTTTGAGCCAGCGCTCTTCGCGCTGGGTCAGTTGCAGCTTCTTGTCGGTCAGCAGGATGTCGCTGCCGGCGCTCCAGCGCTTGGCAATACTGTCCCTTTCGTTGATGGGCACCGAGGCCAGGACTGAATCGACAATGCTGAGTAGCATCCGGTTGTCCTGGCGCATGGCAAAACTGAAGCCATAAGCTTCATGCTTGCCGAAGTTGGCCATGCGAATGTTCTTGAGATAGCCCTTGTTGATCATGTAATGGGTGGAAATGGTGTCACCGAGAAACACATCCGCCTGGTCGAAGGCCACTGCATTCAAGGCATTCTGATAGGACGGGTAGGCGCGGATGCTCGCCTTGGGGTACAGCTTTTCCACCTCGTTGAGCGGCAGGTAGTGATAGACAAGGCTCAGGCGCAGCCCATCGAGGCCTTCGCTGAGGCTGCGGGTTTCTCCCTCGCGCGTGACCAGCACCGGCTGGTCCACGGCATAGGGTTCGGAGAGGATAAGATTTGGCGTCGCAGCTTCAAACCCGTTTGAGGAGCCCAGCAGGTCAATTTCCCCGGCTTCCAGGGCACGAATGGCCGCCGCTCGGGAGGGGTAGCGCATCACATTGATTGGCAGGGAGAGTGCCTTGGCCAGTAATCCTGCGTAGTCGGCGGTAAGGCCTTCGTAGTCATGGCCGCTGGAAGTGAGGTCGAAGGGCGGGTAATCAGGTGTGGATGTCCCCAGCGTGAGTTCACGTTTGTTCTGCAGCCACTGGCGCTGGGCCTTGTCAAAATGAGTGTCCAGTTGAACAGCTCCCGCACGACTCAAGAGGGTGAAACGTTCCGGGCTGGTTTGGTGCTCCGCCAGCACGGTAGTGCTGAAGTACAAACCGGCACTTAATATAATCAGATAGTCCTTTATACGCCTGGGCATCCGCTTTCTCACACTAGCGCGTTTCGTTTTGCCATCTCGATGAGTTCTACCAAGGATTTGGCTTTGAGTTTCTGCATGAGTCTCTTTTTATAAGTACTGACCGTCTTGTTACTTAAAAACATACCTTTGGCAATTTCCTTGTTAGTGCGACCTTGCGCAAAAAGTTGCAGGACCATCAACTCTCGGTCATTAACTGACTTGAACAGTTCCAGCTCCTGGACATCCATGCCTTCGGCTCCGGGGCCACTCAAAGCCTGGCTGGGGAAGTAGTTGTAGCCGGACAGGACAGCGCGAATGGCGCTCAGCAATTCGCTCAGGTCACCCTCCTTGCACACGTAGCCTTCGGCGCCCGAGCGCATGCACCGCGTAGCAAATAGCGTTGGGCACTGGGCCGTGAGCACCAGGGTCTTCATGGAGGTGTTCATGGCATTGAATCGGCAGAGCACCTCGAGACCGTCGAGTTTCGGGATGCTGATATCCAGAATCACCAAGTCTGGAAGGCACTCACGGACCATTTGTATGGCATCGCACCCGTTGTCTGTTTCGCCGACGACCTTGTAACCTTCGTGCTCCAGCAACATTCGAATAGCAAGCCGGATAACGGGGTGGTCATCGATAATAAAAACTGAGTTCATAATCACATTCCATGCAGGTGCAAATAAAGCGGGCACATTAGCTCAGAAGATAAGGGCACGGCATGAAGCGCACGAGCAGTAGATGCAAAACAGGAAAGTTCCTACAATTAAAAAGGTATACGCCTACAAGTTGATGGGTAGTCGTGACAGAGCATGTGAGCGCTTCGAGCGCAATCGTGGCATGGTGATAGGCTTGAGTTTTTACGGCGGGCTTCGTAGCGTATTTCGTCGAAGAAGATGTTTAAAGTCCTACGTAGGGGGGGTAAAAGTTAAGCCGATTAACCTTTCAAGTTCGTCCTTGTTCAACGGTTTTGATAAATAGCCAAGAAGCGGAAGACTTCGTTGCGAGGCTTGTTTTGTCAGGCTCATCAGTTCTGGCGTGGGTAACCCGCTTAACAGAATAGCGCTGGTAATGAAGCGCCGACGGCTGGCGATTTCCACTAGTTCAAGTCCGGGCAGGTCGGGCAGGCATTGGTCGCACAACATCAGGTCAAAGGGATGTTCGGACTGGCTCATTGTGCGTATGGCCTGCTCTGCGTTTTCCACCGCAGTCAGTTGATCGAAGCCGAAGTTGTTGAGCAGGCATTGGGTGGCCAGAAGTTGAAACGGGTGATCCTCCACCAAAAGAATACGAAGAGAGTATCTGGGCATAGAAAGCACACAGTGAGGCAAGCGTCGATGGGGGCAGTAGAATTGCTCGGTCGGTTGGGAACGCGTGATTATTCTTCGGATGCTTGTACGAATTCGATCAGTCCGCTCTGTTCCCATCGTAGGGCAATTCGTTTCAGGGAACAGGCGGTCGGATGCAAGCGTTACTGAGGGCTGGAACGCCCAGTCATTTCCCGTGCCATTTCGGTGGCGTAGCTGTCGGTCATACCGGCAATGAAGTCGATCATTCGCAGGAACGAGGCGTGCAGTGGCCAGGCGGGGTCCGGCGCGCTGTTGCCCAGCAAATCGAGAATGCGCCGATTCTTGAACGACGGTGTTCGCCCGCCATGTTGTTCAAGGGCCGCGCCGCAGAACGCGTTCAGCAGGATTTCCAAGGTGGTGTAAGCGCCGATTTCATGCAATGTCTTGCGCTTGTCCTGGAAAATTTTCTTGCGCGCCATGTCTTTGGCATCCAGCACGCAGCGCTTTGCCGGGCCGTGCATATGCTCCACCAGGTCTCCCTGCAGCGTGCCGGCCAGCAGGGCGTCCTGCTGTTCGACAAACGCCTGCGCAGCCGCATTGGTCAGGTGCTCGATGGCTTTGCCACGCAGGATCGCCAGCTTGCGTCGGCGAGAGTCCAATGGGCCCAGCTGGCGATAGGTTTGTGGCAGGTCATCACCGACCAGGTCGAGCAACAACGACTCCACTTCGCTGTACTGCAGAAGCTCCATTTCCAGGCCATCTTCCAGGTCGATCAACGCGTAGCAGATGTCGTCGGCTGCCTCCATCAGGTAGACGAGCGGGTGACGCGCCCACCGTTGTTCCTCTAACTGGGGCAAGCCAAGCTTGTGGGCGATCTGCTCAAGAATTGGCAACTCGCTCTGGTAACAGCCGAACTTGTGTTTCTTGTAGCCCAGCGAGTCGGCGTGACGGGCAGTCCAGGGGTATTTGAGGTACGTGCCCAAGGTGGCGTAGGTCAGCCGCGTGCCGCCGTCGAACTGGTGGTATTCAAGTTGGGTGAGTACCCGAAAGCCCTGGGCATTGCCTTCGAAGTTAAGGAAGTCATTGCGTTCGGCGCTGCTCATGCCATCCAGCCAACCTCGCCCGGCGGCCTGTTGGAACCAGTGGCGAATGGCGTCTTCGCCGGAATGCCCGAATGGCGGGTTGCCGATGTCATGGGCCAGGCAGGCCGATTGCACCACCATGCCCAGGTCGCTGGGGTCGCACCAGTCGGGCAGGGCGCTGCGCAGGGTTTCGCCCACGCGCATACCGAGTGAGCGCCCCACGCAGCTGACTTCCAGGGAGTGGGTCAAGCGTGTGTGGATATGGTCGTTGCTCGAAACCGGATGCACTTGGGTCTTGCGTCCCAGGCGCCGGAATGCGCCGGAGAAAATAATGCGGTCGTGATCTTTGTGGAAGGGGCTGCGGCCCAGTTCTTCAGGGCTGTGCAGGGGTTTTCCAAGACGTTCGCGGGTTAGCAGGGTGGGCCAATCCAAGGCGCAGGCTCTCCGTAGTGTGAATGACAGTTCCAGCTTCCCGGTTCGGCCTTCAAGGGCAGGCGAATCCAGCGGTCGGCCGCGTCGGTATCAATTAACAGGCAGCGCAAAAAACCGCAATGACCAGCAGGTGTCTGGTCATTGCGGTCATCGGCTCACGAGGGTCAGCTTTTGCGCGAAGAGCCTTGCATGGCCAACTTGATCAGGGGGATCAAGCCGGCACCCAGCCGCACCAGGCGCGTGATGCTGCTGATACTGCCGCCCTTGGCGCCCTTGCCGGTAAAGAAGCCCATCAGCGTAACCGCCGCCACGCCCCACAACGGCGCGTGCTTGATGCCCAGGCTGTCCTGCCAGTTGTGGCGCATGTTGCGCATTTTGTGCAGGGGCGCCATGAGTTGTTGGGACTCATGACGGATTTCCTGGCGGTGCATTTCCATGCGCAGGCGAATCAAGGCTTTGCGCATTTCCCGGCGAGAAGTATTTTGCGGGATCTCAGTCATGCTCATGGCAGCAGGCGCTCCCGGTCATTGGCCAGTTCTTCGAGCGTGGCGTGGAAGGGCGTGGACTCATCGAATACCGCCGCCTTCAAGCGCACACCGCAGAACGCAGCGGCCAGGCTGTAGAACACGCAGAGGCAGATGATGCCGGTCAGGCGATAGCCCGTGTCCCACACCAGGATCATCACCAGCGTCGACAACCCCACCAGCAACAGCAGGGCAAACACCAACGCCAGGCCGGCAAACAGCAAAAGGCTGACGGTACGGGCCTTTTGCTCTTGTAATTCAATGCCGAACAACTCGACATGACTGTGCAGCAAGCCCAGCACAGCTGCGCCCAGGCGTCGGGAAGTTGAACCGCTTGCTGAGGAATGTGCGCTCGTGGATGAGCTGGATTCGCCGATAGACATGGTTAGCGCCTTGTAGCCAATAGACCGATCAAAAAGCCTACGCCGGCAGCAATGCCGACTGACTGCCATGGGTTGGCTTGCACGTAGTCTTCGGTGGCGGTGATCGCCGCCTGGCCGCGCTCGCGCAATGAGTCTTCGGTCAGTTGCAGGGTCTCGCGGGCCTTGAGCAGGCTCTCGTGGATCTTGGTGCGCAACTCGTCAGCCTGGTCACCGGCCAGCACGGCAGTGTCGTCCAGTAGCTTTTCGGTATCGCTGACCAGGGTTTGAAAATCTTCCATCAGTATCTCTTGAGCAGTCTTTGCTGTTTTACCGGCCATGGTTATCTCCGTGGGTAGCTGATCTGTACGTGTGGTTTCGAGTCGCGGCGTTCGCTGAAGGTTCATTGCAATTGTGTGGTACAGCTTTTGCTTTGCCTTGGTGCGCAGGCCTTGGAGCCTGCGCTGAATCCGGGCGGTCGAGGTGAAAACCTTGGAAAACCTTACCCTAAATCACTTAATTTCGCGGAAAAACCCTTTCGGCAACGGCCTGTTGTGTTGATCGCTGCGCTAAAGCGGTTCACGCCCTCTGAAGAAAGGCGGAGCCGGCGGTGCCAATTTAGTGCGCTAAACCCTGGCTTGAACCGCTTTGGTGCTTTTTGCCTTGATGCAGGCCTGCCAACCTCCATGGAAAACTTGCAAAGCGCGGTGGACACCCTCGTCCACAGCTCCAATACCTTGTTCATTCTGATTGGCGCGGTCATGGTGCTGGCCATGCACGCCGGCTTTGCCTTCCTTGAAGTTGGCACGGTACGGCAGAAGAACCAAGTCAACGCCTTGTCGAAAATCCTCAGTGATTTCGCGATTTCAACGCTGGCCTATTTCTTTATAGGCTATTGGATCTCCTACGGTGTGAGCTTCCTGCAACCGGCCGCGGTGATCAGCGCCGATCATGGCTACGGCTTGGTGAAGTTTTTCTTCCTGCTGACGTTTGCCGCGGCGATTCCGGCAATTATTTCCGGCGGGATTGCCGAGCGTGCGAAGTTTGCCCCGCAGCTGTGTGCCACCGCGCTGATCGTGGCGTTTATCTACCCGTTCTTCGAAGGCCTGGTATGGAACGGCAACCTTGGCCTGCAAGCATGGCTGCTCGCAACCTTTGGCGCCAGCTTCCACGACTTTGCCGGTTCCGTGGTGGTTCACGCCATGGGCGGCTGGCTGGCGCTGGCGGCGGTGTTGCTGCTGGGCCCGCGCAATGGGCGTTATCGTGAAGGGCGCCTGGTGGCGTTTGCGCCGTCGAGCATTCCTTTCCTGGCGCTGGGCTCGTGGATTCTGATCGTGGGCTGGTTCGGCTTTAACGTGATGAGCGCGCAAACCCTCAATGGCGTCAGTGGTCTGGTGGCCGTCAATTCGCTGATGGCCATGGTCGGCGGCACCGTGGCTGCCCTGGTAATTGGCCGTAACGATCCCGGTTTTCTGCACAACGGTCCTTTGGCCGGGTTGGTGGCAATCTGCGCCGGTTCCGACCTCATGCATCCGGTGGGCGCGCTGGTCACGGGCGTGGTCGCTGGCGGCTTGTTCGTGTGGTGCTTCATCGCTGCCCAGGCGCGCTGGAAGATCGACGACGTGCTGGGCGTGTGGCCGTTGCATGGCTTGTGTGGCGTGTGGGGTGGCATTGCCTGCGGCATCTTTGGGCAGGCGGCCCTGGGTGGGCTGGGCGGCGTGAGCCTGATCAGCCAGTTGATCGGCACCGGGCTGGGCGTGGCGGTAGCATTTGGCGGCGGCTTGCTGGTGTACGGCGTGATCAAGCGCGTGCAAGGGCTGCGCTTGAGCCAGGAACAGGAGTATTACGGTGCGGACCTGTCGATCCACAAGATCGGCGCGGTCAGTCAGGACTGATCGGCGCGTCTTCGTCAGTGTGTGGCGGTGGGTAGAAACCGTGCAGCAGGCGATAGTGGTTGCGCCGTACTTCATTCACTCGCGCCTGCACCTGTTGGTCCGGCAGGCCCAGCAGGATCAGGGCGTGGGAGGCGAGCATCAGGCTCGACTCCAGCAACTCGGGCACCACCTCGCTGGCGCCCGCGGCCTTGAGTTCAGCCAACTGGCTGTCATCGCGTGTGCGCACCAGGATCGGCACGTCTGGGTTGATCTGCCGCGCCTCCTTGAGCACCACCAGGGCGACATCGCTGTTGTCCACCGCGATCACCGCCAACCGCGCCCGTTCCAGGCCGACGGCGCTGAGCAATGCACCACGGCGGCAGTCGCCATAATGCACACTGCTGTCCTCGGTGGCGGCTTCCTGCACCCGTTCGGGGTCATCATCCAGGGCGATAAACGCCTGTTGTTCGCGGCGCATAAAGCGCCCGATGGACTGGCCTACCCGGCCATACCCGCAAATCACCACGTGTCCGTGCAATTGAGCGTTGAGCGCGGTGATGTGTTCCAGTTGCACTTGCTGGTTGGGCTTGCGATGCAGGCGCAGCGCGATGGCCGGTGCCGCACGTAACAGCAGCGGTGTCAGCAGCATCGAGCAGAAGGTGGCGGCCAGTAACAAACCGTTGAACTCATCGGGAATCAACCGGCTCTGCTGCATCTGCGCCATCAGCGCAAAACAGAACTCGCCGCCCTGGGCCAGCGCCAGACCGCTGCGCCAGGCCGTTTCGGTGTCACTGTTACGCCACTTGACCAGCGCCGCGACGACGCTGCCTTTGACCAGCATCAGCGTGAGCGTCAGACCGAGGATCAACAGGCTGTGGCTGACGAACAACTGCAGATCGATGAGCATGCCGATGCTGACAAAAAACAGCCCCAGCAGGATGTCGCGAAACGGGCGGATATCGGCTTCGATCTGGTGTCGGTAATGACTTTCCCCCAGCAGCATGCCGGCCAGGAATGCACCGAGGGCAGGGGACAGGCCCAGCAGGTGGGTGAGCCAGGCGGTGAGCAAGACAATCACCAGCGCCAGCAGCACAAACAGTTCCGCCGAATGAGACGCGGCGACTTCACGGAACAGGCGCGGTAGCAACCATCGGCTGGCGAACAACAGGCCCACGAACAGCACCACGGTCTTGCCCAAGGTCAGCGGCAGCGCCCAGTACCAGGCTTGGTCGCTGCTGCCGGCAAATACCGGTACCAATGTCAGCAGCAACACCGCTACGACATCCTGGAACAGCAACACGCCGATCGCATTCTGCCCATGACTGCTGAAGACTTCACCCAGGCTGGTCAACTCCTTGCTGACAATGGCGGTGGACGATAACGCCAGCCCTGCGCCCAGTAACAACGCGACGCCAGGTGCGAGGCCAAAGCTCATCAATAACGCGCCCAGCAATGCCCCGCACCCCAGCACTTGCAGGCTGCCCAGGCCAAATACCACGCTGCGCAGCGCCAACATTCTCGACAGGGAAAACTCAAGCCCCAGGGAAAACAGCAGGAACACCACACCCATCTCGGCCAGGTCCGGCAGGTCTTCGTTGTCATTGACCCAGTCCAGCGCGGTGGGGCCCACTGCCAGGCCTACGCACAGGTAGCCCAGCACGGGCGGCAGCTGCAGCCGGCGAAACAGTGCAATCACCACCAGGGATGAGGCCAGAATAATCAGCAGGTTGGCGAACACAGGCATCTCCGTTGCAGGGCGAGCGGCAAAAAGCCGCAAGAATCGCTGAATCAGTTATAGGCCATGGTGATCTGGATCAGGCTTTTTGCACCGTAGGAGCGAGCTTGCTCGCGAAAAACGTCAACGATAACGCGGGGTTCCTGAGTGAACGCGGCGCGCGGGAGTTTTTCGCGAGCAAGCTCGCTCCTACAGGGGCTTGTTGGGATTAGAATGGACGTTCGTTTCTTGTTCGAGTCCTTTCATCATGCTTCCTGAATGCCAGCTGTTCGGCACCCTGGGTTGCCATCTGTGTGAGATTGCCGAAGCCGAAGTCATGCCGCTCGTCGAGCACGGGTTGTTGGTGGAGTTGGTGGATATCGCCGATCCGGAGGACCTGACAGACGTCTACGGCCTGCGGATTCCGGTGCTTCGCCGCACGGACACCGGGGCGGAACTGGACTGGCCGTTCGACACCGCGCAGGTGGTTACCTTCCTGCGCTGAGATTTATGCGATGGCGGCTTTCCAAATATTAAGTTACTGTATATTCGTACAGCGATTGAATAGAGGGAACGCCCGTGGTGAATGTTGAACAACTTAAAAGCAGCGTCAATCGCATGTCCGCCGATGTGGTGCGTGACGCGGTGAACGAACTGCGCCTCGATGGCCTGGTCACGGAAGGCAAGACGCCGTTTAACAAAGTGCATTTCAACACCTGCTTCGCGGAAATCGAGGCGCTGTTCCAGCGCGCCGGTTATCACAAGCAGCTGGATGTGGTGGGTTATCAGGGCTTGCTCTACGCGTTGTATGACCCGGGTCGTTGGGAAGCGGTGGACGTGCTGCGCTGGCTCAAGGAATTCACCGAGGCGGCAAGCGCCTCGCCAGTGCTGCGAGCTCAACTGGCCAATGCCTGAGATAGGCCCTAGGCAATCGCGCGCCATGGGCGATAATGCCCGCCTGTTTTCCAGGCTTTGAGCGTCGGCATGTCCACTTCCATTTTTTCCCCCTCCCAGCACCAAGCCAGCACCCTGTACTTGCCGCCGGGCTCCTGGGTGACGGTGCTCGATTGCCTGTGCGCACACTTTCCGGCCATCGGCCGCGAACAATGGTTGGACCGCATTGCCCGCGGCCGGGTGCTGGATGTCAATGGCAGCCCGATCAGCCTGGGCCTGGGCTACAAGGAAGGCTTGTGCATCTATTACTTTCGCGAAGTGCCCAACGAGAAAGTGATTCCGGTGCTGGAAAACATCCTGTACGCGGATGAGCACCTGGTGGTGGCGGACAAACCGCATTTCCTGCCAGTGACACCCGCTGGCGAGTACGTCGAGCACACCTTGTTGCGACGCTTGATCCGGCGCCTGGACAATCCCGCCCTGGTGCCCCTGCATCGCATCGACCGACATACGGCGGGGTTGGTGCTGTTCTCCGCCAACCCGCACAGCCGTTCGGCCTATCAGCAATTGTTTCCCACGCGACGTATCGACAAATTCTACGAAGCCATCGCTCCGGCCTTGCCGCACCTCAGCTTCCCGTTGGTGCACAAAAGCCGTTTGGTGGATGGTGAACCTTTCTTTCGCATGCAGGAAGGGCCGGGTGCCAGCAACACCGAGACGGCGGTAGAGGTGCGCGAGAAAAACGCTGATCTATGGCGCTACGGCCTGTTCCCGGTGACCGGCAAGAAGCACCAGCTGCGCGTGCATATGACGGCGCTCGGGGCGAGCATCTGTAATGACCCGTTCTACCCCGAAGTGATCAAGGATGCCGAGGACGATTACGCCAAGCCACTCAAGCTACTGGCCCAGGGCGTGCGTTTTATCGACCCGGTAAGCGGTGAACAACGCAGTTTTCGCAGCCAGATCACCCTGGACTGGTAAACCCCAGGAACAACAAGGCCCGCGCGAGGCGGGCCTTGTGTGCAAGCGCTGAGGCTTACAGGTCTTTAACGGTGCGAACCTGATCTTTATTGATACGGGTGTGCTTGCCGTCCAGTTGTTCGAATTCGTAGAAGCCCGAATCTTCATCGTACTTCGGGGTGTCGACGGCCTGGATTTCGCGACCGTCATTCAGGGTGATCACTGTTGGCGAAGCGCAACCGGCGAGGGTGGCGAGGCCCAGTGCAAGCATGAGAGCGGCGATGGTCCGTTGAGTCATGAGTTTGTCTCCGAGAGAATACTTTTAAATTGCTGACCTTGTGACGTACGGGACGCCGGCAAAGTTCCTTGTGCAGGGTTCATTCTGACATGCCAGCCCCGGGGTGCAACAGCTCGGGCGTATTAAGATTGGCCAGGCGCGGGTCATCGGCCGGACATTCCAGCGCCACGGCACCCAGTTGCAGCCACAGCTTGCGCGGGCTGCGCTCCCCCGCTTGCCACGCCTGTTCCACCTGGTTTTTCAGGCGAGTGGGGATGACGCACAGCAAGGGTTCCCAGAAGTCACCCTGGCGCACCATCACCGGTAGCTGCCGATTGCGTCGTGCGGTCGCACGCAGGTCGGCGAGCAGTCGCGCATCGATCTGCGGCACATCGCAAGGCAATATCAGCAGATGCTCATGGCGTGCGGCGAAGAGTCCTGCACGGATACCTGCCAGCGGGCCGGGGAAGCCCGGGTTGTCATCGCTCACCTGTTGGTCGGCATAGAGCGCGTAGCGTTCATGGTTGCGGTTGCACGAGATGATCAGGTCATCGGTGAGCGGCCGGGCCAACTGGTGCAGGTGGGCGATCAAGGGCTGGCCTTGCCATTCCAGCAGCCCTTTGTCCTGCCCGCCCATGCGTTGGCCGCGACCACCGGCCAGCAACAGGATCGAACACGGCAGGGAAGAAAATTCAAACGTCATGGTGGTTGCGCTGCGGCAGGGAAACAGGGGCCTGTGATATAACATCGGGCTGTTCCTTCGACAACCGGACCGTGCCATGAAAGCCAAGGCCGATGCGCCCTTTGTACCCCTGAATATTGCTGTATTGACGGTCAGCGACACCCGCACCCTGGAGACCGACACCTCCGGCCAGGTCTTCGTCGATCGTCTTGCCGCCGCCGGCCACCGCCTGGCCGAGCGCGTGCTGCTCAAGGACGACCTTTACAAGATTCGCGCCCAGGTGGCCCACTGGATCGCCGAAGACGTGGTGCAGGTGGTGCTGATTACCGGCGGCACCGGCTTCACCGGTCGCGACAGTACCCCTGAAGCGGTGAGCTGCCTGCTCGACAAGCAGGTCGATGGTTTTGGCGAGCTGTTCCGCCAGATCTCCGTGGCCGATATCGGCACCTCCACCGTGCAATCGCGCGCCTTGGCGGGGTTGGCCAATGGCACTCTTGTGTGCTGCCTGCCAGGGTCCACCAATGCCGTGCGCACCGGTTGGGACGGCATCCTCGCCGAGCAGTTGGATAACCGTCACCGCCCATGCAACTTCGTTCCGCATCTGAAGCTGGCCGAACCTTGTGAATCCCGTGGATAAGCCCGGCAAGACCGGCGCCCTGATGCCGGTGGAAGCAGCCCTGCAGCGTTTGCTCGACATGGCCGCCGCCGCGCCGATCCGCGAGCAGGAAGTACTGCCTCTGGCTGAGTGTGATGGCCGGGTATTGGCCCTGGACCTGATCTCCACACTCGACCTGCCACCGTGGCCCAACAGTGCCATGGACGGCTACGCCGTGCGCCTGGCGGACTGGACCGGCGAGCCCTTGGTGGTGAGCCAGCGGATTTTCGCCGGCACTGCCCCTGAACCCTTGGCGGCCGGCACCTGTGCACGCATCTTTACCGGCGCGCCGGTGCCCCAAGGCGCTGACTGCGTGCAGATGCAGGAAAACGCCGTGGTGCATACCGACCAGCGCGTGAGTTTCACCGAGCCATTGCAGATGGGCGACAACATCCGGCCTCAGGGCCAAGAGACCACGGTCGGTGAGACCGTACTCAGTGCCGGCACCCGCCTGGGCCCTATCGAACTCGGTTTGGCCGCGTCTCTTGGACGTGATCGACTCGAGGTGGTGCGGCGCGTACGCGTGGCCGTGTTGTCGACCGGCGACGAACTGATCGAGCCAGGGTTGCCGCTCGGCCCTGGGCAGATCTACAACAGCAACCGCCGCGTGCTGTGCAGTTGGCTGGTGCGCATGGGCTGCGAAGTGATCGATGCCGGGATCCTTCCGGATGACCTGGAACAGACCCGCGCGCGCCTGGCGGGGCTGGGCAGCGTTGACCTGATCCTCTCGACCGGCGGTGTGTCGGTGGGCGAAGCGGACTTCCTCGGCATTGCCTTGCGGGAAGAGGGTGAACTGGCGCTGTGGAAGCTGGCGATCAAACCGGGCAAGCCGCTGACCTTCGGGCATTTTCGTGGCGTGCCGGTGATCGGCCTGCCGGGAAACCCGGCCTCGACCCTGGTGACTTTTGCGCTGCTGGCGCGCCCGTATCTGCTGCGCCGTCAAGGGGTGCAGGAGGTGCAGCCGCTGCGCTTCGAAGTGCCGGCAGGGTTCGTCTGGCCCAAGCCCGGCAACCGCCGCGAGTACCTGCGCGGGCGGATCGAACAGGGCAAGGCGATCATCTACCGCAACCAAAGCTCCGGGGTGCTGCGCAGTGCGGCGTGGGCTGAAGGCTTTGTGGAGGTGCTGGAAGGGACCACGCTGGCCATCGGCGACCGGGTCAACTTCATTCCTTTGAGCGAAGTCCTTAACTGACCGCGCGCTAAAAATGTGGGAGCTGGTTGGCCTGCGATAGCCATAGGTATTTACACAACCTCTGAACGACGCAAAACCTGTGGCGAGGGAGCTCGCTCCCGTGACGACCGACCAGCCGACGCTTATTTACCTGCCGCCCCGCGCTCCCACATTTGGATCGTGGTGCGTCAGGGAGATTTGCGTCGGTTGGTAGGCCGTCACGGGAGCAAGCTCCCTCGCCACAGATCCAGCGTCGCGCCGAAGTTGTGTAGGTACCGATGGCTATCGCAGCCAAGCCGGCTCCCACATTTGGATGTGTATGTGCCCTATGAGCAATCAGTAATCGTCACCCTGCTCAGTGACATCCCGCTCCACCGGCCCCGCCTCCGGGTCGTAGCCGGCCGGGAGCTTGCCCTTCAACGTCCAGGCAAACGCAATGATCTCGGCAATCGTGCGGTACAACTCTTCCGGAATGCTGTCCCCCAGTTCCATGCGCGCCAGCAGCTTCACCAACTCGGCGTTTTCATAGATCGGTACTTCATTCTCCCGTGCCAGCTTGAGGATGGCTTCGGCCAGGGCATCATCGCCTTTGGCTGTCAGAGTAGGGGCCTGTTGGCCGTCGTACTTGAGGGCGATGGCTTGGCGGGGCGGGTCGGCGTTTCTCATGCGGTTTCGTCCACCCAGCGTTGCTCCAGTCCGGTTTTTGGCCCGCGTGGCGGGGTGCCCAGGTGGCAATCCAGGTCGCCGACGTTGAGCCCGGATGAAACCAGGCGCTCACGCAGGCTGCCCAAGTGGCTTTCGATCAGGCTGGCCGTGAAAGGGCGGCTGGCCCATAGCTGGCTGGACAGTTTGCCTTGGGACAGCTGCGCCTGAACTTGCAACGGCCCCAGCGGCTCCATGTCAAAGGCCAGTTCGACGCGCCAAAGCATTTGTTTCGGGTCTTTTTTATCCTTGCGCTCGGGCTGGTCCTTGTCTGGCGCGGGCTCCTCGCGTTGGAACTTGACCTGCAACGGCACGATGTCTTGCAGGGTGCGCATGGGAATCTCCAACTGCCAGGTCGTTTGCAGGCGTCCGTCGGCGGTGGTGCCGGTCTGTTCCAGGCTCGACAGTTGATGGCTCTGCAAGCGCGAGATCGCCCCGGCGGCCAGGCGTAGCAGGTTTTCCAGGTCGCCTTCACCTTCCAGTTTTGCCATCAGTCTTTCGGGCAGCGGGAAGCCGGCGGGTATCTGCCGGGCGCCGACCTGGCCGAGGGTGTTCAGCGGGCTGCGCACAAAGTGCGGCAACACCTGGGCCAGGGTATTGGCGGCGAGGATCGCATTCAGGTTGGTGCTGGCGGGCAGGGCGGGCAGCAGGTCTGCGACCAGGCGTAACAGCGCGCCTTTCATGTCCAACGGTGGGATTTGCGGGTTCTGGCCGGCGAGCAGTTTGGCTTCCAGAAAGGCGCCGCTGTTCTGCACTACCTGGGCCAGCACCTTGGGATTGCTGACCTGTGCCAGATCGGGCAAGGCCGCCAACAATCGCTCGGCGGCGGCCCGCAGTTCGGCCGATGTGCTGTCGCCACGGGGCAGGTTTTGCAAGGCGGTGAACACCGCATCCAGCGAGCCTTGGCGACTTTGCTGAATGGCAAGTTGCTGCGTCACGGCCAGTTGGTCCTTCAGGCCGCTTAGCGGTACGAAGTTCAGGGTCTGCGCGTTCTGCACCACGGCGCTGAGCAAGCTGCCCACCCTCAGCGGCTGAGGGCTTTCCAGGGTCAGGGTGGCACCGGCCAGGGCGTTATTGAGCACACTCACCAGCGAGCGATAGATCGCCGGTTGCGCCGTGCCCTGGGGCAGCATCTGCGTGGTCAGCACCTTGGCTTGCAACAACGTACCTACCGGCATTTGGTTAGTGTCGAGGCGGGTGAGGGCGGCCACGTTGGCACTCATGGCTTGCTGCAAGGTAATGGCCAGGTTGCCCGCAGGCGTCTGGCTCACCGCCACATTGCTGCCCAGGGGCAAGGGCTGGGAGCTGCTGGCCTGCACCAGCGTCTGGCGACCGCCGGCGAGGGTCAGTTTGAGCAATAACTGAAAGGCCTCGCCGCCTTGTTTAAGCGCGATGACCTCAGCGTTCACGGTTTTCCCCGGGTCGATCAACCCGGCCTGCGGCTCCAGCAGTTTGAGCAATGCGCCGGCCCCAGGCAGCGGAGTGGGCCCGGGTGCGAAGGTTGGCGGCAGTGGAGGAAGGTTGATCTCGCCGGTCATCGTGCGCATCGTCTCTGGGGAAATTGCCCTCTTTAGAGTAGGGCATCGCATGTATAATGCCGCCCGTCTGCAAAGAGAGCGGTAAAAACCTCACAACTATTTGATCCAGCTCTCTAAAATCGGTCGCCAAAGCCGTTATTGTGCATCTCTCTATAACGGCCGCTGCACCGCCGACTTGAACCGTAAAGGCCCGCGATCTTTTGACCAGCCCTCTTCTTGAAGCCGTAGCGCTTGCCTGTGAACGCGACCTGCGCCTGCTGTTCGAGCAACTCGACCTGCGGCTGACGGGTGGGGACATGGTGCAAATCAGTGGCCCCAATGGCAGCGGCAAGACCAGCCTGCTGCGCCTGCTGGCCGGGCTGATGCAGCCGACGGCCGGCGTGGTGCATCTCAACGGCAAGCCCTTGAACGAACAGCGTAGCGACCTGGCGCGCAACCTGATCTGGATCGGCCACGCCGCCGGCATCAAAGACGTACTCACTGCTGAAGAAAACCTCAGTTGGCTCAGCGCCCTGCATCATCCTGCTTCCCGTGACGCCATCTGGCAGGCCCTGGCCGCGGTGGGCCTCAAGGGCTTTGAGGACGTTCCCTGCCACACCCTGTCCGCCGGCCAGCAGCGCCGCGTGGCCTTGGCCCGCTTGTACTTGCCCGGCCCGCCGTTGTGGATTCTCGACGAACCTTTCACCGCCCTCGACAAACAAGGCGTGGTTCAACTCGAAGCACACCTGGCCCAGCACTGCGAGCAAGGCGGCCTGGTGGTGCTCACCACCCACCACACCTTGGCGCGTATGCCTGCTGGCTACCGTGAGCTGGACCTGGGGCGGTGGTCGCTATGAGTGTGTTCGCCCTGTTGGTCGCCCGCGAAGCCCGGCTGTTGTGCCGTCGCCCCGCCGAACTGGCCAACCCGCTGGTGTTCTTTGCCATCGTGATCGCGCTGTTCCCGCTGGCGGTTGGCCCGGAGACTAAACTGTTGCAAACCTTGTCCCCAGGACTGGTGTGGGTCGCCGCGCTTTTATCGGTTCTGCTCTCGCTGGACGGGCTGTTTCGCAGTGATTTCGAAGACGGTTCCCTGGAGCAGTGGGTCCTTTCGTCGCACCCGTTGCCACTTCTGGTACTAGCCAAGGTGCTGGCACACTGGGTTTTTTCCGGCTTGGCGCTAGTCTTGCTCTCGCCACTGCTTGCCATGATGCTTGGGTTGCCCGTTGAATGCCTGCCGGTGCTGCTCCTGTCTTTGTTACTCGGCACGCCGGTGCTCAGCCTGTTGGGGGCGGTGGGCGCAGCGTTGACGGTCGGCTTGAAGCGTGGCGGGCTGTTGCTGGCCCTGTTGATTCTGCCTCTGTATATCCCGGTGTTGATCCTGGGCAGTGGCGCGTTGCAAGCCGCGCTCATGGGTATGCCGGCGACCGGTTACCTCTTGTGGCTGGGTAGCCTGACCGCCCTGGCGGTAACCCTGACACCTTTTGCTATAGCCGCCGGCCTGAAAATCAGCGTCGGTGAATAATGAGGTCTGACCCGGCGTCAATGACGCTGAGTCAGTAAAGACCCTGAGCTTTTCGCCACGACGAAAAGCACCGTGATGGAAACAGCAATGAACTGGACCTGGTTTCACAAGCTCGGCTCGCCCAAATGGTTTTATGGCATCAGTGGCAAGCTGCTGCCGTGGTTGAGTATCGCCGCTATCCTGCTGATCGGCATCGGCCTGGTCTGGGGCCTGGCCTTTGCGCCGCCGGACTATCAGCAAGGCAATAGCTTTCGCATCATCTATATCCACGTACCTGCCGCGATGCTGGCCCAGTCCTGCTATGTGATGCTGGCGGTGTGTGGCATCGTCGGCCTGGTATGGAAGATGAAGCTGGCCGACGTGGCCCTGCAATGCGCCGCGCCGATCGGTGCATGGATGACCGCCGTGGCACTGGTGACCGGTGCGATCTGGGGCAAACCGACCTGGGGCTCGTGGTGGGTGTGGGATGCGCGCCTGACCTCGATGCTGATCCTGCTGTTCCTGTATTTCGGCCTGATTGCCCTGGGCAACGCCATCAGCAACCGTGACAGCGCCGCCAAGGCTTGCGCGGTGCTGGCGATTGTCGGCGTGATCAACATCCCGATCATCAAGTACTCGGTGGAGTGGTGGAACACCCTGCACCAGGGCGCCACCTTCACCCTCACCGAAAAACCGGCGATGCCCGTGGAGATGTGGGCGCCGTTGCTGTTGATGGTGCTGGGCTTCTACTGTTTCTTCGGCGCCGTATTGCTGCTGCGCATGCGCCTTGAAGTGCTCAAGCGTGAAGCCCGTACCAGTTGGGTGAAAGTCGAAGTGCAAAATTGCCTGGGAGCACGTGGATGAGTTTTGCTTCTTTCAGCGATTTTCTCGCCATGGGCCACCACGCCCTGTATGTCTGGACGGCCTATGGCATCTGCCTGGCGGTGCTGGCCCTCAACGTCGCCGCGCCGATCCTGGCCCGCAAGCGTTACCTGCAACAAGAGGCGCGACGTCTGCGCCGGGAGACCGAAAAGTGAATCCGCTGCGTAGAAAGCGTCTGTTGATCATCCTTGCCATCCTGGCCGGCGTCGGCATTGCCGTGACCCTGGCCCTGAGCGCCCTGCAGCAGAACATCAACCTGTTCTACACGCCCACCCAGATCGCCAATGGCGAGGCACCGGTCGATACGCGCATCCGCGCTGGCGGCATGGTGGAGCAGGGCTCGTTGAAGCGTTCCGGCGATTCGTTGGACGTGACCTTCGTCGTCACCGATTTCAACAAGGCCGTGACCATCACCTATCGCGGCATCCTCCCGGACCTGTTCCGGGAAGGCCAGGGCATTGTCGCCCTGGGCAAGCTCAACGCCGATGGCGTGGTAGTGGCTGACGAAGTGCTGGCCAAGCACGATGAAAAATACATGCCGCCCGAGGTCACCAAAGCCTTGAAAGACAGCGGCCAAACCGCTCCCGCCACCCCAGTCAAGGAGGGCTGAGCCATGACGTTCGCACTGTTTATTCCGGAGCTGGGCCAGTTGGCGATGATCCTCGCGCTGTGCTTTGCCGTGGTCCAGGCCGTGGTGCCCTTGCTTGGTGCCTGGCGCGGCGACCGCCTGTGGATGAGCCTGGCGCAGCCGGCCGCCTGGGGCCAGTTTGCCTTCTTGCTGTTCGCCTTTGGGTGCCTGACCTACGCCTTCATGACCGACGATTTTTCGGTCGCCTACGTTGCCAACAACTCCAACAGCGCTTTGCCCTGGTACTACAAGTTCAGCGCCGTGTGGGGTGCCCACGAAGGTTCATTGCTGTTGTGGGCCTTGATCCTCGGCGGCTGGACCTTCGCCGTCTCGGTGTTCTCGCGCCAATTGCCGCAAGTGATGCTGGCGCGGGTGCTGGCGGTGATGGGCATGATCAGCATCGGCTTCCTGCTGTTCCTGATCATGACCTCCAACCCGTTCACCCGCATCCTGCCGCAGATCCCGGTGGACGGTCACGACCTCAACCCGTTGCTGCAGGATATCGGCCTGATCGTGCACCCGCCGATGCTCTACATGGGTTATGTGGGGTTCTCCGTGGCCTTCGCGTTTGCCATCGCCGCCTTGCTCGGCGGTCGTCTCGACGCCGCCTGGGCGCGCTGGTCACGGCCATGGACCATCGTTGCCTGGGCCTTCCTCGGTATCGGTATCACCCTGGGCTCATGGTGGGCCTACTACGAACTCGGCTGGGGCGGCTGGTGGTTCTGGGACCCAGTGGAAAACGCCTCCTTCATGCCGTGGCTGGTGGGTACCGCGCTGATTCACTCCCTGGCCGTCACCGAAAAACGTGGCGTGTTCAAGAGCTGGACGGTACTGCTCGCCATCGCGGCGTTTTCCCTCAGCCTGCTCGGCACTTTCCTGGTGCGCTCGGGCGTGCTGACCTCGGTGCATGCGTTTGCCTCAGACCCTGAGCGCGGCGTGTTCATCCTGATCTTCCTGCTGTTTGTCGTCGGCGGCTCGCTCACCTTGTTTGCCTTGCGCGCGCCGGTGGTCAAGAGCCAGGTCGGTTTCAACCTGTGGTCGCGGGAAACCCTGTTGCTGGGCAATAACCTGGTGCTGGTGGTAGCCGCGTCGATGATCCTGCTCGGCACCCTCTACCCGCTGGTGCTGGACGCCTTGAGCGGCGCCAAGCTGTCCGTGGGGCCGCCGTACTTCAATGCGTTGTTCATCCCGCTGATGGGCCTGTTGATGGTGGTGATGGCGGTCGGCGTGCTGGTGCGCTGGAAAGACACCCCGGTGAAATGGCTGGCGGGCATGCTGATGCCGGTGCTGCTCGGCAGCGTGGCCCTGGCGGTGATCGCCGGGTTTGCCTACGGCGACTTCAATTGGGCGGTACTCGCGACGTTCCTGCTGGCAGCCTGGGTGTTGCTCGCGGGGGCGCGGGACATCGTCGACAAAACGCGCCACAAGGGTTTGCTCAAGGGCCTGCCCACCCTGACCCGCAGCTACTGGGGCATGCAGATCGCTCACATTGGTATCGCGGTGTGCGCCCTTGGGGTAGTGCTGTCCAGCCAGAACAGCGCCGAGCGCGACCTGCGCCTGGCGCCGGGCGAGTCCATGGACCTGGCCGGTTACCACTTCATCTTCGAAGGTGCCAAGCACTTCGAAGGGCCGAACTTCACTTCCGACAAAGGCACGGTGCGCGTAGTGCGCAATGGCAAGGAAATCGCCGTGCTGCACCCGGAGAAACGCCTGTACACCGTGCAGAGTTCGATGATGACCGAGGCTGGTATCGACGCCGGTTTCACCCGTGACCTGTATGTGGCCCTCGGTGAACCCTTGGGCGACGGGGCCTGGGCCGTGCGCGTGCATGTCAAACCCTTCGTGCGCTGGATCTGGTTCGGCGGTTTGCTCACCGGGTTCGGCGGGTTGCTCGCAGCGCTGGACCGGCGCTATCGGGTCAAGGTCAAGAGCCGGGTGCGTGAAGCGCTTGGCCTTTCGGGAGCTGCGGTATGAAGCGTTGGTTGATGGTTGTGCCGCTGGCGTTGTTCCTGCTGGTGGCGGTGTTCCTGTATCGCGGGTTGTACCTGGACCCTGCCGAGCTGCCTTCGGCGATGATCGGCAAGCCGTTCCCCGCCTTCAACCTGCCAACGGTGCAGGGTGACAAGACCCTGACCCAGGCAGACTTGCAGGGCAAGCCGGCGCTGGTCAACGTGTGGGCCACCTGGTGCATCTCTTGCCGCGTCGAACACCCGGTGTTGAACAAGCTGGCCGAGAAGGGTGTGGTGATCTACGGCATCAACTACAAGGACGACAATGCGGCGGCCGTGAAGTGGTTGGCGGAGTTTCATAACCCGTACCAGCTGGATATCCGCGACGAAGACGGCAACCTGGGATTGAATCTGGGTGTGTACGGCGCGCCGGAAACTTTCTTCATCGACGCCAAAGGTGTGATCCGCGACAAGTTCGTCGGCGTGATCGACGAAACGGTGTGGCGTGAGCAACTGGCCGCCAAGTACCAGGCCCTGGTCGATGAGGCCAAGCCATGAAGCGTTGGTTGACCGCTGCCGTTTTAGCCCTGGGCCTGGCCGGCGTGGCCCACGCCGCCATCGACACCTATGAATTCGCCAACGACGCGCAGCGTGAGCGTTTCCGCGACCTGACCAAGGAACTGCGCTGCCCCAAATGCCAGAACCAGGACATCGCCGACTCCAACGCCCCGATCGCCACCGACCTGCGCAGAGAGATTTTCCGCATGCTGGGGGAGGGCAAGGACGACCAGCAGATCATCGACTTCATGGTCGACCGCTACGGTGATTTCGTACGCTACAAACCGGCACTCACCGGCAAGACCGCGCTGCTGTGGTTTGGCCCGGCCGGGCTGTTGCTGGCCGGCGTGGTGGTAATGGCCGTGATCGTGCGTCGGCGCCGTGTCGCACCGATTGATGGCGCCGATGCGCTGTCCCCTGAAGAGCGTAAACGCCTCGACCAATTGCTGGACACCAAGACTGATGATTGATTTCTGGCTCGCAGCCGGTTTGCTGCTACTGATTGCCCTGAGTTTCCTGTTGATCCCTGTGTTGCGTGGCCGTCGTGCCCAGCGTGAAGAGGATCGCACCGCGTTGAACGTGGCGCTGTACCAGGAACGCGTCGCCGAGCTGCAAGCGCAGCAGGACGAAGGTGTGTTGAATACCGCGCAACTCGACACCGGCCGCGCCGAAGCGGCCCGTGAGTTGCTGGCCGACACTGAAGGTGTGGAAAAGCCCCGCGAATCGCGGTTAGGCAAACCGCTGCCGTTTTTGGCGGCGTTTCTGGTGCCTGTGCTGGGCGTTGCGCTGTACCTGCATTATGGCGCGAGCGACAAGGTTGAACTGACCCGTGAGTTTTCCCAACCGCCGGTGTCCATGGCCGACATGACCCGCCGCCTGGAACGCGCCGCCGCTGCACAACCGGATTCGGCAGAAGGTTTGTACTTCCTTGGGCGCGCCTATATGGCCCAAGACCGTGCCGGCGATGCCGCCAAAGTCTTTGAACGTACGGTTGCGTTGGCCGGGCGCCAACCGGAACTGCTCGGGCAATGGGCCCAGGCGCAGTACTTTGCTGACAACAAACAATGGTCGCCTCAGGTTCAGGCGCTGACCGACGAAGCCTTGAAGCTCGATCCCAAGGAAGTCACCAGTCTTGGCCTGTTGGGTATCGCTGCCTTTGAGGGCCAGCGTTATCAGGAAGCCATCGACTACTGGAACCGCCTGCTCGCGCAACTGCCGCCAGAAGACAATTCCCGTGTCGCCCTGCAAGGCGGGATTGATCGCGCGGCAGAGAAGCTCAAGGAGAGCGGTGGCAGCGTCGCCCAGGCGCCCAAGGCGCTACTGACCGTGCGGGTGGACTTATCTGCCGAAGTGAAGGCCAACGTCCTGCCAGGCGACAGCGTGTTCATCTTTGCCCGCGCCGTAAACGGCCCCCCGGCGCCCTTGGCTGCCAAGCGTGTGACCGTCGACGCATTGCCGGTCACCGTCGAACTGGGCGATGCCGACGCGATGATGCCGCAGTTGAAACTGTCCAACTTCCCCGAAGTCCAACTGGTTGCGCGCATATCCCGGGCCGGCCAACCGACCACTG
This sequence comes from Pseudomonas sp. PA-1-3F, assembly GCF_021609665.1. Classification (NCBI taxonomy): domain Bacteria; kingdom Pseudomonadati; phylum Pseudomonadota; class Gammaproteobacteria; order Pseudomonadales; family Pseudomonadaceae; genus Pseudomonas; species Pseudomonas sp. PA-1-3F. The sequence goes on from NZ_WJZD01000023.1 coordinate 89,429, forward strand.
GCGAATGGATCGGCCGCAGCCAACCGTTGGCCAGCAGCACCACTGCGTTGCAGCAACTGACCATCGACACTCCGGACCAGTAATTCTGAGGACACACCCATGACCGCATTTGCACGCATCACCTTGCTCAGCCTGGTACTCGGCCTGAGCGCCTGTGCGGTCCACCGCCCACCTCCGGCGCCGACCGGCCCGACTATTCCACCGTCTGGCCCCTCGACCCAGCCGAACACCAAGCCCAGCACCAAACCTTCCGGCCCGGTGACGCCACCGGCCAAACCCCTGCCAAGCAAGTCGCCGACCTTTGCCCCACCGCCGGGCGCCGCCAGCCACTGGGACGGCAAGATGCAGGTGTACGTGCTCGACGATCAGCCTGACACCTTCTACCGCCAGCGCACTTACTACCGTTGGAGCAACGGCTGGAGCCGCTCCATCAGCCCCAACGGGCCATGGGAAGAGACCAACGTGCAAGGCGTGCCGCCGGGGTTGAGCAAGCAGTACGCGCAATGACAAAAGGCGGCCTGAGGGTTAATGCCAGTCAGTTAAGACAGAATCGGTAACTGTGGCGAGGGAGCTTGCTCCCGCTGGGGCGCGAAGCGGCCCCAAAAATGGGACTGCTACGCAGTCCAGCGGGAGCAAGCTCCCTCGCCACAAGTCACTGGTTGTCTGCTCTAGCTCTTAACTGACTGGCATTAGGCCTGAGGGTCGCCTTTTTCATGGCTTTCAAACGCACTGTGTAGATCACGGTAGGGCCAAGCAATTAAAGCCCGACGCATGCGCCGAATGCGCAGTGCGCTGTAGTGATGTGGCTATCGCTGGCCTGGCGTGGGAAGGATTGCTAGGTATACTTTCCTACGACTATTACGACGTGGCCGCCCGGGTGCAAACCAGGCGCTGCGCAGTGGTCCCGGGGATGCACCTGTCTGGGGACAAGCGAAGAGGGTTTTTAATGGCAGGCAGGTTGATCTATCTCATCGGGCCATCGGGTTCGGGCAAAGACAGTCTGCTGGATGCCGCACGCCCACGTCTGGTTGAGCGTGGGTGCCGCATGGTGCGACGGGTGATCACTCGGTCCGCGGAGGCGGTGGGCGAAGCGGCGCAAGGTGTGAGCCCCGAGCAGTTTGCGGCCATGGAGGCCGAGGGCGCATTTGCCTTGAGCTGGCAGGCTAATGGCTTGTCCTACGGCATCCCCAGGGAAATCGACGGTTGGCTGGCCGCGGGGGACGACGTTCTGGTCAACGGTTCCCGTGCGCACCTGGCGCAAACCCGTGAGCGTTATCCGACCTTGCTGGTATTGCTGCTGACGGTGGACCAAGCGGTGCTGCGCCAGCGTCTGATTGCGCGTGGACGGGAGTCATTGGCGGATATCGAGGAGCGCCTCGCGCGCAATGCGCGGTTCACTGCCGAATTGATTGCCGGTCATGGCGCGGGGTTGTTCGTATTGGATAATTCCGGCCCGTTGGCGCATACCGTCGAACGCTTGCTGTGTTGCCTGGAGCACGGGCACAGCGTGAACACCTGACCCAGTAGTGCATGGGTAATGCCAGCGCTCAGATAAAACCCGGAGACGGAGCTCATATTCTCAATACGCACCCATGCCGACTTGTTGGTGGACTTCAATACGGAGAAGACAAGATCGACCTGTCGCAAATGGCACGCGACGGCAAGATAGCGTTGAACTTCGTTGAGCACTATACAGGGGCGGCAGGGGGCACGATTGTTTGACGCAACGCGGGGCGGGACTTACTCAATGGTTGATTAAGTCCCGCCCCTTTGTGCGTTGTGAAACGTTTTTATGAGCCGAAGGCCCCGTCAGGACGCTTGGGCAGTGGCCAACGCGGCTTTACGTGACGCGCTCAGGAAGCGCAGCAAGGCCACCAGCGCAAATGCGCTGCCCACCAGCATGACGGCCAACCAGCCGCCATGTTCATACACGCTGCTGGCAATCGCCGAACCGAACGCACCGCCGATAAAAATGCTGGTCATGTACAGCGCGTTCAGGCGGCTGCGGCTGTTGGCATCGAGGGCGTAGATGGCGCGCTGGCCGAGGACCATATTCATCTGCACGCAGAAGTCCAGAACCACACCGGTGACTGCCAGGCCGATCACGCTGTAGAGCGGGTGTACCAACGCCGGCAGGAAACTCAGCGCGCCAAACAGCATCGCCAGCAACGAGGCGCGGTGGGTATGGCCGGCATCGGCCAGGCGACCGGCCATGGGCGCGGCGATGGCGCCAAGGGCACCGACCAGGGCAAACAGTGCGATCTCGCTTTGGCTCAGGCCGTGGTTACGCGCCAGTTCCAGTGGTACGGCAGTCCAGAACAGGCTGAAGGCAGCGAACATGCAACCCTGGTAGAACGCCCGCTGGCGCAACAGCGGTTGCTCACGCAACAGGGTGCCCAGGGAGCGCAGCAACTGGCCGTAGCTGGCACTGTGATCGGGCTGGCGCTTGGGGATTGTCAGCATCAGCACCACGCTGATAAACGCCATCAGTGCGGCGGCCGCCATGAACATCGTACGCCAACCGAAGTGGTCGGCCACCACGCTCGACACCGGCCGTGCCAGCAGGATGCCCAGCAGCAGGCCGCCCATGATGCTGCCGACCACCCGGCCCCGGGATTCGGCCGGCGCCAGGTGTGCGGCCAGCGGAATCAGGATCTGCACCGAGACGGAACTGAAACCGATCAGCAGCGACACCAGCAAGAACAGATTCGGCTGTTCGATAAACGCCGCACCCAACAGGCTGGCGATCGCCACGACGGTGGTGGCGATCATCAGCTTGCGGTTTTCCAGCAGGTCGCCCAGAGGCACCAGGAAAAACAGGCCCAGGGCATAGCCGATTTGCGTGAGGGACACGATCAGGCTGGCCATTGCCGGCGTCAGGCCAATGTCCGGGGCAATCAACTCGATGATCGGTTGCGCATAGTAGATATTGGCGACGATGGCGCCGCAGCAAAACGCGAACAGCATGACCATGCCCCGGGTCATGGTGCCTGCAGCGTGAGAGGTTGCGTTCATGGTGTACTCATAAAGGCGAAGGACGATGGCGTGAGAGAGTAAAGACAAGGCTCTCAAGTGAGTAGGCTGGTTGTGGTGATATCACTTATGCCGGCTGATGATACATTCAGACACATCTGCCCTACGCAAAAAAGTGGGAGCTGGCTTGCCTGCGATGGCGGTGCACCAGTCACCAGAAATATGACTGATAGACCGCTTTGGCAGGCAAGCCAGCTCCCACAGGTTTGACCGAGTTGATTCAGTCAGATGGGTTATTGGCCAGAGTAGATCTGGTCAAACACCCCGCCATCATTGAAATGGGTCTTTTGCACTGTGCGCCAGTCGCCGAAGGTCTTCTCCACCGACAGGAAGTCCACCTTGGGGAACCGGTCGGTGTACTTGGCCAGCACCTTAGGGTCCCGTGGGCGCAGGTAGTTGTTGGCCGCAATTTCCTGGCCCTCGGGCGACCACAGATACTTGAGGTAGTCCTCAGCCACCGCACGGGTGCCTTTTTTCTCGACCACTTTATCCACCACCGACACCGGCGGTTCGGCCTCGGCGGAAACGCTTGGATAGACCACTTCGAACTGATCACGGCCAAACTCGCGGGCGATCATTTCTGCTTCGTTTTCAAAGGTCACCAGCACGTCGCCAATCTGGTTGGTCATGAAGGTTGTGGTGGCGGCGCGGCCACCGGTGTCCAGCACTGGCGCTTGCTTGAACAACTTGCCAACGAAGGTCTTGGCCTTTTCTTCATCGCCGCCGTTCTTCAGCACGTAACCCCAGGCCGACAGATAGGTGTAGCGGCCGTTACCCGAGGTCTTAGGGTTGGGCACGATTACCTGCACGCCGTCCTTGAGCAGGTCGGGCCAGTCTTTCAACGCCTTGGGGTTACCTTTGCGCACAATAAACACCGTGGCTGAGGTGAATGGCGCACTGTTGTTCGGCAGGCGTGTCACCCAGTTGTCCGGCACCAGCTTGCCGTTGTCGACCAGGGCATTGATATCGGTAGCCATGTTCATGGTGATCACGTCGGCGGGCAGGCCGTCGATCACTGAGCGCGCCTGTTTGCTGGAGCCGCCGAAGGACATCTGCAGCGTCAGCTTGTCGTCCGGATGCTCGGCTGCCCAGTGCTTCTGGAAAGCGGCGTTGTAGTCCTTGTAGAAGTCGCGCATCACGTCGTAGGAGACGTTGAGCAGGGTGGTCGCTGCCTGGGCGGAGCCCGCCAAGGCCAGGCCGGCGGCAAGTAGAGAGGCGCTGAGGATTTTTTTCACTGCTCATTCCTTGTTGTTCGAGAAGAGGGAGGCAATTTGCCAGCGACTATAGCCGGGCCTGCATAGAGCTTTAAAGATTAAAACGAACTTTGCTTATTCCAGTTTTCGAAACAGATTGCTGCCACAGCGCGCGCAAAACGCGGCGTTGGGTTCATGGCTGTCCTTCTTGCACACTGGGCAGTCGGTATGCAGCTGTTCGCCGCGCATGGCACTTGCCAGTTCAGCGGTAAAAATACCCGTCGGCACGGCGATGATCGAGTAACCGGTGATCATCACCAGCGAAGAAATCACCTGGCCCAGGGGCGTCTTGGGCACGATATCGCCGAAGCCCACGGTGGTCAGGGTGACGATCGCCCAGTAGATGCCCTTGGGGATACTGGTAAAGCCATGTTCCGGGCCTTCGATCACGTACATCAAGGTGCCGAACACCGTCACCAGGGTGCACACGCTGACCAGGAACACCACGATCTTCTGCTTGCTGCCGCGCAGCGCCGCCATCAGGTAGTTGGCCTGCTTGAGATACGGGCTGAGCTTGAGCACGCGGAAGATGCGCAGCATCCGGATGATGCGGATGATCAGCAGATACTGGGCGTCGCTGTAGTACAGCGCGAGGATGCCGGGGACGATGGCGAGCAGGTCCACCAAGCCATAAAAGCTGAAGGCATAGCGCAGCGGCTTGGGCGAGCAATACAGGCGCAGGCCGTACTCGATGGCGAAGATCAGCGTGAAGCCCCACTCGATATAGGCCAGCACGTCGGCGTAGTTCTGATGGATTGTGTCGATGCTGTCGAGCATCACGATCACCAGGCTGGCGAGGATGATCAGCAGCAGGATGCCGTCAAAGCGCCGCCCGGCGACGGTGTCGCTTTGGAACACCATGATGTAGAGGCGCTGGCGCCAGTCGTTGTTGCTGTCCATAAACCCTGCCTGAAACGAATATCGAGCAAGCCTAGGGCGATTCGAACGGGCTGTCCATGTGAGGCTTGTGCAGCATTCGCTGACCGGCGCGCACCAGCCAGCACGCGAGAATAAATGGCGCGGTCAGCGCGGGCAGGTGCAGGCCGCAAAAGCCAGGGGTGAGCAGGATGGCCAGGCCGATACCCAGCAGTGGCAACCAAGGCTGGCGACGCGACGAGCACAGGGCCAGCGCGGCCAGCGCGGGGTTATAGCTATGCAGGCCGAGCAGGGCGCCAGTGGGGTCGTTCAACCACAGGCCGGCCAGCATGCCGAGAGTGGCGCCGCCCAAGGCCCACGCGACGGCGCGACGGTCGGCCAGCAGCAAGCCCAGGGCGATCAGCACACCCGCCAGGGGCTGATCCAGCAGCATGATTTGCCCAAGGCCGGTGAAGGGTGCTGCCAGTACAGCGACAGTGTCGGGCTCGCTCAGCGCAAGGGTGTTCTCCGGGGCCTGGCCGAGCAGCAACCAGCCCAGGCCAACAAAGGGCGCGGTGTACGCTGGCAAATCCAGGGGTTGGGTCGCGTGTTTCAACCAGTGCCGAGTGAGGATGGCACTCAAGCCGCCGCACGCCAGGATCAGCGGCGGCACCAGCGCCGACCAGGCAAAGTGCTGGCTGATCAACAGGCCCAGCAATACGCCGTTGTAGCTATACAGCCCGGCCTGGCGCTCGGCCTTGGGATACCCCCGGCGCTGGGCCGTGAGCAACCCTGCGACGCCCCCCAGCAAGGCACCGCCAAGCAAGGCAGGGGCACCGATCAGGATCGCCAGCAGGCACAGCAGGCCGCACAGCGGGTGGCGCTGCAGGAAGATTTGGCTGAAGCCGTTGAGCAGGGCTTCGGCCCAGTCGGGGCAGGTTGGGTTGTGCATTTGGGTTGAGTCAATAAGACCGAGTTGCCCTCATCGCAGGCAAGCCAGCTCCCACATTTGATTGATGTTCGACATGCAAACTCGATCAAAGGTGGGAGCCGGGCTTGCCCGCGATGAGGCCCTGACAGGCGCTAAATCAGCGTCTCTATACGCAGCGAATTGGTGGACCCCGGCTGCCCGAACGGCACCCCTGCGGTAATCACCAAGGTATCGCCACGCTGCGCCATGCCCTGGGCCTGGGCAATTTCCAGTGCGGTGGAACACACCTCATCCACCTGGCGCAGCCGATCATTGACCACCGAGTGCACGCCCCACGCCACGCTCAGGCGCCGCGCCGTGGACAGGTTGGGTGTGAGGTTGAGGATCGGCGCCACGGGCCGCTCCCGCGCCGCGCGCAAGCTGGAACTGCCGGACTCGCTGTAGTTCACCAGCACCGCCACCGGCAGGATGCTGCTGATGCGGCGGATCGCGCAGCTGATGGCGTCCGACACCGTGGCATCTGCCTTGGGCCGGCTGACATCCAGCTGTGCCTGGTAGTCCGGGCCGTTTTCCACCTGGCGGATGATCTTGCTCATCATCTGCACCGCTTCCAGCGGGTACTCGCCCGAGGCGGTTTCGGCCGACAGCATCACCGCATCTGCACCTTCGGCCACCGCGTTGGCGACATCGGTGACTTCGGCGCGGGTGGGTGCCGGCGAGAAGCGCATGGATTCGAGCATCTGCGTGGCCACCACCACCGGCTTACCCAGTTGGCGGCAGGTGCTGATGATGTCTTTCTGGATCTGCGGCACGCTCTCGGCCGGCACTTCCACGCCCAGATCACCCCGGGCCACCATGATCGCGTCACTCAGTTCGGCGATTTCACGCAACCGTTGCACCGCCGAAGGCTTTTCGATCTTGGCCATCAAAAATGCTTTATCGCCGATCAGCTCGCGGGCTTCGCGGATGTCTTCCGGGCGCTGCACAAACGACAGCGCCACCCAGTCCACACCCAGCTCCAGGCCGAAGCTCAGGTCGCGGCGGTCCTTGGTGGTGAGTGGGCTCAGTTCCAACAGCGCTTGGGGGACGTTCACACCTTTGCGGTCAGACAGTTCGCCGCCATTGAGCACGGTGGTGTCGATGGCATCGGCATGCTTGGTGATTACGCGCAGGCGCAGCTTGCCGTCGTCGAGCAGCAGGTCCATGCCCGGCTCCAGGGCCGCGATGATTTCCGGGTGGGGCAGGTTGACCCGGCGTTGGTCGCCCAGGGTTTCATCCAGGTCCAGGCGCAGGGCCTGGCCGCGTACGAGCTGCACCTTGCCCTCGGCAAAGCGTCCCACCCGCAGCTTCGGCCCTTGCAGGTCCATGAGGATACCGAGCGGGTAGTTGAGCTGGCGCTCGACCTGGCGAATCCACTGGTAGCGCTGGGCATGGTCGGCGTGGTCGCCGTGGCTGAAGTTGAGACGGAAGATATTTACCCCGGACTCCACCAGCTCTCGGATGTCGTCGATACCGTCGGTGGCCGGGCCCAGGGTGGCGAGGATTTTGACCTTCTTGTCAGGCGTCATGGTTGGCAGTCTCGAGGATCAGGATGGCGCGGAAGTCGTTGACGTTGGTGCGCGTCGGCTCGGTGACGATCAAGTCGCCCAGGGCGGCGAAATAGCCGTAGCCGTTGTTGTTGTCCAGCTCATCACTGGCCGACAAGCCCAGGGCTTCGGCACGGCGGTAGCTGCAGGGGGTCATGATCGCGCCGGCGTTGTCTTCTGAACCGTCGATGCCATCGGTATCGCCGGCCAGGGCGTACACGCCGGGCAGGCCCTTGAGACTATCGGTGAGGCTCAAGAGGAATTCCGCATTGCGCCCGCCACGACCGTCGCCGCGTACAGTGACGGTGGTTTCGCCCCCCGACAGAATCACGCACGGCGCCGCCAGTGGCTGGCCGTGCTGCACGATCTGCCGGGCGATGCCGGCGTGTACCTTGGCCACATCGCGGGCTTCGCCTTCCAGGTCACCGAGGATCAGCGGGCTGAAACCGGCCCGGCGCACTTTGACCGCCACCGCTTCCAGGGATTGCTGCGGGCGGGCGATCAATTGGAAGTGGCTGCGGGCAAGCACCGGATCGCCAGGCTTGACGGTTTCCGAGGCCGGGTTCTGCAACCAACTGCGCACCGAAGCGGGGGTGTCGATGTGGTAACGCTTGAGGATCGCTAGGGCCTGTTGCGAGGTGCTAGGGTCACCGACGGTCGGGCCCGAGGCAATCACCGTGGCCTGGTCGCCCGGTACATCGGAGATCGCGTAGGTGTACACCGTGGCCGGCCACGCAGCCTTGGCCAACCGACCGCCCTTGATCGCCGAGAGGTGCTTGCGCACGCAATTCATCTCGCCAATGGTGGCGCCGGATTTAAGCAGGGCTTTGTTGATGGCTTGTTTGTCCGCCAGGGTGATGCCCTCGGCGGGCAGGGCCAGTAATGCCGAGCCACCGCCGGAGAGCAGGAAGATCACACGGTCGTCTTCACTCAGATGGCTGATCAGTTCCAGCACGCGCTGGGCCACGGCCAGGCCGGCCGCATCCGGCACCGGATGGGCGGCTTCGACCACTTCGATTTTTTTGCATGGCGCGCCATGGCCGTAGCGGGTGACCACCAAGCCCGAGACTTCGCCCTGCCAACAATCTTCGACGACCAATGCCATGGCGGCCGCGGCTTTACCGGCGCCGATCACGATCACACGGCCACTGCGGTCGGCAGGCAGGTAGGGTTCAAGGACTTGCCGGGGGTGGGCGGCATCGATGGCTGTGGCAAACAGCTCGCGAAGCAGGTGTTGCGGATCGACCGACATAAGCGGGCTCCCGGGGGATTCTTGTTATTAGAGGTGCAGCGATCGTTCCCACGCTCTGCGTGAGAATGCAGTCCGGGACGCTCTGCGCCCAAAGCGTGACGCGGAGCGTCACAAGAGGCATTCCCACGCGGAGCGTGGGAACGATCAGCGGTGTGGGTTATTTATCGCGAATCGAGAAATTCGCCATATGCTCCAGGCCCTTGATCAGCGCCGAGTGGTCCCAGTTGCCGCCGCCAATTGCCGTGCAGGTGCTGAACACTTGCTGGGTGCCGGCGGTGTTCGGCAGGTTGATCCCCAGTTCCTTGGCACCGGCCAGCGCCAGGTTCAGGTCCTTCTGGTGCAGGTTGATGCGGAAACCCGGATCGAAGGTGCCCTTGATCATGCGCTCGCCGTGCACTTCCAGGATCTTGGACGATGCAAAGCCACCCATCAGCGCTTCACGCACTTTGGCCGGGTCGGCGCCGTTTTTGGAGGCGAACAGCAACGCTTCGGCCACCGCCTGGATGTTCAGCGCGACGATGATCTGGTTGGCCACCTTGGCGGTCTGGCCATCGCCATTGCCGCCTACCAGGGTGATGTTTTTGCCCATGCTCTGGAACAGCGGCAACGCGCGTTCGAAGGTCTGCGGTTCGCCACCGACCATAATGCTCAAGGTGCCGGCCTTGGCACCGACTTCACCACCGGACACCGGGGCGTCCAGGTACTGCGCGCCGGCCTGGTTGACCTTGGCGGCGAATGCTTTGGTGGCAGTAGGGGAGATCGAACTCATGTCGATCACCACCTTGTTCGGTGACAGGCCCGCAGCCACGCCGTCGGCGCGAAACAGCACGTCATCGACTTGTGGGGTGTCGGGCACCATGACGATGATGAACTCGGCTTCCTGGGCCACTTGTTGCGGGTTGGCCAGCGCCACGGCGCCGGCGCTGATCAGTTCAGCCGGAGCCTTGCCGTGATGTTCGGAGAGAAACAGTTGATGGCCTGCTTTCTGCAGGTTGGCGGCCATGGGGTGGCCCATGATGCCGGTGCCGATAAATCCGATTTTAGCCATGATCAAAAACCTCTTTTAGTGTGGGCGCTGGCTTGCCTGCGATGGCATCACCCCCGTATGCCTGATACAGCGAGGTGTCTGCATCGCAGGCAAGCCAGCTCCCACATTGTTTTGTTTTGTGTTGTGTCAGATGGCGTTGTGGGTTTTGAGCCAACCCAAACCCGCCTCGGTAGTGGTCAACGGCTTGTACTCACAGCCGACCCAACCCGCGTAACCAATGCGGTCCAGATGCTCGAACAGGAAGCGGTAGTTGATCTCGCCGGTACCTGGTTCGTTGCGCCCAGGGTTGTCCGCCAGCTGAATGTGATTGATCTCGCCCAGGTGCGCCGCCATGGTCCGCGCCAGGTCACCTTCCATGATTTGCATGTGGTAGATGTCGTATTGCAGGAACAGATTGGCGCTGCCCACTTGCTCGCGAATCGACAGGGCCTGCGCCGTGTTGTTGAGGTAGAAGCCGGGAATGTCGCGGGTGTTGATCATCTCCATCACCAGCTTGATACCCGCCGCTTGCAGCTTCTCGGCGGCGTACTTGAGGTTGGCGACAAAGGTCTTTTCCACGGTCTCGTCATCAACGCCTTGTGGCCGGATTCCCGCCAGGCAATTGACCTGGGTGTTGCCCAAGACCTGGGCATAGGCGATTGCCAGTTTGACCCCGGCACGGAACTCCTCGACCCGGTCCGGGTGGCAAGCCAGGCCGCGCTCGCCCTTGGCCCAGTCTCCGGCAGGCAGGTTGAACAACACCTGGGTCAGGCCGTTGGCGTCCAACTGCGCCTTGATGTCGGCAGAGCTGAACTCATACGGGAACAGGTACTCCACGCCCTGGAAGCCGGCATCGGCAGCCGCTTTGAAGCGGGCAAGGAAATCCTGTTCGGTAAACAGCATGGACAGGTTGGCAGCAAAGCGCGGCATAGGGTTCTCCTTAATCGAGCAGGGAAATGGCAGTCGGCGCGTCGTTGCCGACCAGGGCCAGGTCTTCGAATTCATTGACGGCGTTGATCTCGGTGCCCATGGAAATATTGGTCACCCGTTCCAGAATAATCTCAACGATCACCGGCACCTTGAATTCTTCGATCATCTCTTGGGCGCGGCGCAAGGCTGGTTGGATCTGGCCTGGCTCGAACACACGCAGGGCCTTGCAGCCCAAGCCCTCGGCAACCGCCACATGGTCGACGCCATAGCCGTTGAGTTCGGGGGCGTTGAGGTTGTCGAAGGACAGCTGCACGCAGTAGTCCATCTCGAACCCACGCTGGGCCTGGCGGATCAGGCCCAGGTATGAGTTGTTCACTACCACATGGATGTACGGCAGCTTGAACTGTGCACCCACCGCCAGTTCTTCGATCATGAACTGGAAGTCATAGTCGCCCGACAAGGCCACCACTTTGCGGCTCGGATCGGCCTTGACCACGCCCAGTGCCGCGGGAATGGTCCAGCCCAGTGGGCCAGCCTGGCCGCAGTTGATCCAGTGGCGTGGCTTGTACACATGCAAGAATTGCGCGCCGGCAATCTGCGACAGGCCGATGGTGCTGACGTAGCAGGTGTCTTTGCCGAACACCTGGTTCATCTCTTCGTACACGCGTTGCGGCTTGACCGGCACGTTGTCGAAGTGAGTCTTGCGGTGCAGGGTGGCCTTGCGTTGTTGGCAGTCATGCAACCAGGCACTGCGGTCCTTGAGCTTGCCGGCGGCTTTCCACTCGCGGGCCACTTCAATGAACATCGTCAGCGCGGAGCCGGCGTCGGAAACGATGCCCAGGTCCGGCGTGAACACGCGGCCAATCTGGGTCGGTTCGATGTCGACATGAATGAATTTACGGCCTTCGGTGTACACCTCTACCGAACCGGTGTGACGGTTGGCCCAGCGGTTGCCGATGCCCAGCACCACGTCTGACTTGAGCATCGTCGCGTTGCCGTAGCGGTGCGAGGTTTGCAGGCCGACCATGCCCACCATCAGCGGATGGTCGTCCGGGATAGTGCCCCAGCCCATCAGGGTCGGGATCACCGGGATGCCGGTCAGCTCAGCGAACTCCACCAGCAACTCGCTGGCGTCGGCGTTGATCACGCCGCCACCGCTCACCAGCAATGGGCGTTCGGCTGCGTCGAGCAGAGCCAGGGCTTTTTCCACTTGCACACGGGTCGCCAGCGGCTTGGCCAAAGGCAACGGCTGGTAGGCGTCGATGTCGAATTCGATCTCGGCCATCTGTACGTCGAACGGCAGGTCGATCAACACCGGGCCGGGGCGGCCGGAGCGCATTTCATAGAAGGCTTTCTGGAACGCGTAGGGCACTTGGCCGGGTTCCAGCACCGTGGTTGCCCACTTGGTCACCGGCTTGACGATGCTGGTGATGTCCACGGCCTGGAAGTCTTCCTTGTGCATCCGGGCGCGGGGGGCTTGGCCGGTAATGCACAGGATCGGGATCGAGTCGGCCGAGGCGCTGTACAGGCCGGTGACCATATCGGTACCCGCCGGGCCCGATGTGCCGATGCACACGCCGATATTGCCGGCCTTGGTGCGGGTGTAGCCCTCGGCCATGTGCGAGGCGCCTTCAACGTGGCGAGCAAGGACGTGATCGATGCCACCCACCTTCTGCAAGGCCGAATACAGCGGGTTGATCGCGGCGCCTGGGATACCGAAGGCGGTATCCACACCTTCACGGCGCATCACCAGGACGGCGGCTTCGATTGCTCTCATTTTGCTCATGGTTTTGGTGCCTCTTGCGTTTTGTAATTGTATACAAGTGGTGTCTGTCCAAAGTGTATTCACGGCGAGCGGCGTTGGTCAATGCCTTTCGTAAACTGACCTTTGCGTTCGTCGGAAGCGCTTTTTTCGACGTATGGAGCCTTTGTTGGAAAATATTGTATACAAAAACAAATATCATTGTGTTCTATTTGTGTGATCGAGCATCTGGTCAAACAGACCTCACCGCGTTACCCATAACAAGATAAGGACGGCACCTATGAGCGCTTTAACCTTGAAACTCGCCACCCAACTGGCCACCCAGGCCCTTACTGCAGGCCGCACCATTTCGGCTGCGCCACTGACCATCGCCGTGCTCGACAGCGGCGGCCACCTGGTCACCCTGCAACGCGAAGACGGCGCCAGCCTGCTACGCCCGCAAATCGCCATCGGCAAGGCCTGGGGCGCCATTGCCCTGGGCAAGGGTTCACGTTTGCTGGCGCTGGACGCCCAACAGCGCCCGGCGTTTATCGCGGCGTTGAACAGCCTGGGGCAGGGCAGCGTCGTGCCGGCGCCGGGTGGGGTATTGATTCGGGATCAGAGCGGCATGGTGCTGGGCGCGATCGGGATCAGCGGGGACACGTCCGATATTGACGAGCAGTGTGCGATCACGGCGATAGAAGGAGTGGGGTTGATGGCGGATGCGGGGGTGTCGGCTTGAATCGTTCTGACTGTGAGTAAGCTATCGCAGGCAAGCCAGCTCCCACATTGGCGGTGTTCACAAATTCAACTGTGTGAGTGCAATCAGTGTGGGAGCTGGCTTGCCTGCGATGCAGTCGACTCGGTCTCCAGTCAAACCCAAATGGCATCCCACAGCGGATAGTCACCAAACTTCTTTACCAGCCCGGCCCTGAGTGGACTGGCTACGATGTAACGTGCAATCCCCTCAAGGCTTTCCTCTCGACGCACGGCATAGTCATGAAAGTCCGGTTGCCAGAGGCGACCTTGACGGCCAGCCACCGCATTCACCACTCGGGTGCTCTTGGATTTAACTTGTCGCATCAAGTCGGCAAGTGAACCTTTCTCCAGAGAAACAAGCCAATGGAAATGGTCAGGCATTACCACCCAGGCCAATGATGTTGCGAGCCCTTTATATTGGGCGATCCTGAATTGTTGTACGACCAGGCGGCCGAGTCTGAAGTCGCTGAAGATGGGCTCGCGTTCAAGGGTGTTGGTGGTGAGCAGGTAAATGCGGTTGGACTCGTTATAGCGGCCGATGCGCAGGCGTTTTGAAGCAGGTAAATCAGGCATTCCGTGGCCTCTCTTCAGATGGTGTTCTGAGAGGCTAGACTGAGGGGCGAAGGCTGATCGGCGGGCTTTTAGCAGGATGTGTCTGGATGGGCGCTATCGCGGGCAAGCCCGCTCCCACAGGGGATTGTGACCATTTTACATTTTGTGTCCGGCGCAAATCCGTGTGGGAGCTGGCTTGCCTGCGATAGCCTCGCCGCGGTCTATCAATCCGGCTCACACCCCTTGAGCACCAACCGAATAATCGTCTGCGCCGCCGCCTCATAATCGGCCTCATCCAGCTTGGCCTTGCCGGTTACCGCCGAGATCTGCCAGTCGAAATCGGCATAGGTCTGGGTGGCTGCCCAGATGCTGAACATCAGGTGGTTGGGGTCAATTGCTGCGATCAGGCCACGGTCAACCCAGCTCTGGATGCAGTCGATATTGTGCTTGGCCTGGGCATTGAGCTGTTCAACCTGGTCGGTGCTCAGGTGTGGGGCGCCGTGCATGATTTCGCTGGCGAACACCTTGGAGGCGAACGGCAGGTCGCGGGAGATGCGGATTTTGGAGCGGATATAGTTGCTCAATACTTCCTTGGGCTCGCCTTCGGGGTTGAACGGCGTGGAGGCGGCCAGGATCGGCTCGATAATGCTTTCGAGCACCTCGCGGTAAAGGTTGTCCTTGGATTTGAAGTAGTAATAGACGTTGGGCTTGGGCAGCCCGGCCTTGGCGGCGATGTCGCTGGTTTTGGTCGCGGCGAAGCCCTTGTCGGCAAACTCCTCGCTCGCCGCCCGCAGGATTTTTTCTTTGTTGCGCTCGCGAATGCTGCTCATAAACCAGACGTTTCCTTGCCATGACAGGCGGTTGCGCATGGTAGCACCGGCCATCCGCAAGCCTCAACAATCTGCCCGCAAGGCCTTGCGCCGCGCTATGCTCGCGCCATCTCTCTCTAACGGAAGTCCGGTTCATGGCAGGAAGCAGCTTGTTGGTGTTGATTGACGATATCGCGGCGGTACTCGATGACGTCGCGCTGATGACCAAAATGGCCGCCAAGAAGACATCGGGCGTGCTGGGCGATGACCTTGCACTGAACGCCCAGCAGGTCTCCGGCGTGCGCGCCGAGCGAGAAATCCCGGTGGTGTGGGCGGTGGCCAAGGGCTCGTTTATCAACAAGCTGATCCTGGTGCCGACGGCCCTGTTGATCAGCGCCTTTGCACCCTGGGCGGTGATACCGCTATTGATGCTCGGCGGCGCCTACCTGTGTTTCGAGGGCTTCGAAAAACTCGCGCACAAATTCCTGCACAGCAAGGCTGAAGATCAAGCCGAACACGCACAGTTGGCTGAAGCGGTGGCCGACCCGGCAACCGATCTGGTGGCGTTCGAGAAAGACAAGATCAAGGGCGCGATCCGTACCGACTTTATTCTTTCCGCCGAAATCATTGCCATCACCCTCGGCATCGTCGCCGACGCGCAGCTCACGCAGCAGGTGATCGTGCTGTCGGGTATCGCCATTGTCATGACCATCGGCGTATATGGATTGGTGGCCGGTATCGTCAAGCTCGACGACCTGGGGCTGTGGCTGACGCAGAAGCCGGGCCAGGTGGCGCGCAGTATTGGCGGCGCGATTCTGAGTGCGGCCCCCTACATGATGAAGAGCTTGTCGGTGATCGGCACGGCGGCGATGTTCATGGTCGGTGGTGGCATCCTCACCCATGGCGTGCCCGTGGTGCATCACTGGATCGAAACCGTGAGCCAGAGCACCGGCGCGTTGGCGTGGCTGATGCCAACGCTGCTCAATGCGGTGGCGGGGATCATTGCCGGCGCTGTCGTCCTGGCAGTGGTCAGCGTGGCTGGTAAAGGTTGGAAAGCACTGCGAGGGTGAAACCGCAGGCATAAAAAAGGCCATTCAATCGAATGGCCTTTTTTTTTATCGCTGCTGTTTACTCGGCGATCTGCAACTTGCGCGATTCGGTGTAGATATACCGCACCTTCTCATACTCGAACGGCGAGTTCATCTGGCCGTAGCGGAAGCTGGTCTGGTAGCGCTTGTCGACGGCGCGCAGGGCCCAGACTTCCGGATGGTTGGAGCTGACTTCAGACACGTTGAGGAAGTTGATCTGCGATTCGGCGCTGTAGTCCACCAGCAGGCCGCCGGTATCACGCAGGTTCGACGGCCCGAAAATCGGCAGCATCAGGTAGGCGCCACCCGGTACACCGTAGAAGCCCAGGGTCTGGCCGAAGTCTTCGCTCTGGCGCGGCAGGCCCATGGCGGTGGCCGGATCCCACAGGCCCGCGATGCCAATGGTGGTGTTGACCAGCAGGCGCCCGGTGGTTTCCAGCGAGCGGTGGCCCTTGAGCTGCAACAAGCTGTTCATCAGGTTGGGCACATCGCCCAGGTTGTTGAAGAAGTTGCTCACGCCGGTGCGCAGAAAGCTCGGCGTAACATAGCGGTAACCGTTCACCACCGGCAGGAACACCCACTGGTCGAAGCGATAGTTGAAGTGGTACACGCGGCGGTTCCACGACTCCAGTGGGTCGTAGACGTTGAGCGCGGTGAGCGTGGAACGCTCGAATTCGCGCTGGTCCAAGCCTGGGTTGAACTTGAGCTTGGTCAGCGGCTCCTTGAAGCCGTCGGCATCGACCTTGACGGGTTCTTGGGCCTTGCTGTTGTCGGCATTGGCCACGCCCGCGCACATCAGTGCGGCGAGCAGCAGAAGATATTTAGCCACGGAAGAACTCCAGCATGGCGTCGGCGTTGACGCGGTAATTGAGGTTGCCGCAGTGGCCGCCCAGCGGGTAGACGGTCAAGCGATCGCCGAAGGTTTTACGCAGGAAACCCAGGTCGCCAGGGCCGAGGATCACGTCGTCGGCGTTATGCATCACGGCGATTTTCGGGCTGTCGCGCAGGTAGTCCTTGAGTGCGTAGAGGCTGACCTGGTCGATCAGTTGCAGCAGGCTGCCGCCATCGGAACGCGCGCGCCACATCGGGATCACTTGTTCGGTGAGGTAGCAGTCGAAGTCACACTGCAGGGCACGCTTGAGGAACGGCGTGAGGCTGGTGCCTTCGGTAATCGGGTACTTGGGCGGAATAATCAGGCCACGTCGGTTGATCAAGTCCGAAGTGAAGGCAATGTCGGCGGCCGAGAAGCGGAACGAGGTGCCGATCAGCATGGCCATCTGTTCGTTGGTCAGGTGCTGCTTGGACTGCTGGAAGTCATAAAGCAGGGCATCGTTGAGGTCGATGTAGCCTTTTTGCTGGAAGTAACGCGTCAGTTTGCTCAGCACCAACTCATAGAAGGTGGTGCTGTTGTTGATGCCCTTGACCTCGGTCTGTACCAGCTTGTCGAGGTTGGTGATCGAGGTGTAGAGGTTGACCGGCGGGTTGAGCAGCAGCACTTTCTTGAAGTTGAAGCTGCGGCGGGTCTCATCCAGCTTGCTGACAAACGCCGCATCCAGGGCGCCCAGGCTGTAGCCGGTGAGGTAGAAATCGGTCACGGGCAACGAGGCGTTCTGCGCGCGTACGGCTTGCATCACGCGGTACATGTCTTCGGCGTCTTCCTGGGTGATGCCCGGGGTGGCGAAGCGCGAAGCGGCGCTGATGAAGTCGAAGCTGGTCGGCGAAGACAGCTGCACCACATGGTAGCCGGCCTGGTAATACAGCTTTTTCAGGTATTCGTTGATGCTGCTGTCAAAGCGTGCACCGGTGCCGGCGATCAGGAAGATCAAAGGCGCAGCACGGTCCTGCTTGGCAATGCGGTAGGTGAGTTTCTTCACCGCCCAGAAATTGTCCGGCAGGCTGAACTCGCGCTCGGGGCGCATCGTCAGGGTGTAGTCGGACTGGGTGATCTCGTCATCGGTCGGCAGGGTTGGCCGCAGATCGGGAGGTGTGGTGGCGATGGTCGCTTCGAACGGGTTGGTCAAAGGGTAGCCATAGCTGGCTTGGTCGATATCGACGGCCAGTGCTGACGCACTCAAAAATAGGCTGCCCAGCAAGGCAGCACAGCGCAAGGAACGGAGCATGACTTAATCCCTAAGAGGAACGGGCTGAATGAAGTTCGCAGGCTATGACCACCGCCTTGTCACCGAAGTGCCAGCACTCGGCACGAAAAGTCGGAAAAAACGTCGGAATCGGGGTAATAGTAGCGAGACGATACACTTTGCCATGCTTTGTTGAACAGATATCTGTGCGAACACCTTGCTAACGGCCGCCGTGGGATTAAGCTGGGCGCCGTTTTTGCCTATCGGAGTGCCCCATGTCCCGTCGTTTGCCGTTGATCCTGCTGCTTATTGCCCTGCCGTTATGGCTGGCCGCCAGTTATGCCGCACGCTATGGCTTCATGGAGGATGGGCAATGGGTTGGCATCTGCGCTGATGAGGCCAGCCGCTGGGAATGCCAGGTGCGTTCGAACCTGGGTTTGATGATTCATTTCAAGCTGCTGGGGTGGGCGGCGTTGATCACTTCGGTGCTGGGCTTTTTTGTACCGGGG
>NZ_WJZD01000024.1:0-105710 GCF_021609665.1 Pseudomonas sp. PA-1-3F
GGAGCGATAGGAGTATAAGAGAAACGGCGCAATAATAACCATTTGGCCTATTGGGAAGAAGGCGCAGCCGGCGGGGGGAACAAACACCAGCGTGGGGGGGGGGGCGCGTGCTCCGGGGGGGGTGCGAAGCGCTCCCAGAATAATGGGGCCGCTGCGCAACCCAGCGGGAGCAAGCTCCCTCGCCACAGGGTTGCCCTTAAGATCAGGCCTGGTTTTCCTGCTCGGTAAACAAATCGCTGAACAACATGCTCGACAGGTAGCGCTCACCGGAGTCCGGCAAGATCACCACAATAGTCTTGCCCTGCATCTCCGGCTTCTCGGCCAGGCGCACGGCCACGGCCATGGCGGCGCCACAGGAGATCCCGCACAAGATGCCTTCTTCCAGCATCAAGCGTCGGGCCATGGCCTTGGACTCCTCGTCGGTCGCCAGCTCCACGCGGTCGACCATCGACAGGTCGAGGTTTTTCGGCACGAATCCGGCGCCGATGCCCTGGATCTTGTGGGGGCTGGGTTTGATCTCTTCACCCGCCAAGGCCTGGGTGATCACCGGGGAAACCATGGGTTCCACGGCCACCGACAGAATCGGCTTGCCCGCCGTGTTCTTGATATAGCGTGATACTCCGGTGATCGTGCCGCCGGTCCCCACGCCTGCCACCAGCACGTCCACGGCGCCATCGGTGTCGTTCCAGATTTCCGGGCCGGTGGTTTTCTCGTGGATCGCAGGGTTTGCCGGGTTATCGAACTGGGCCGGCATAAAGTAGGTGGCCGGGTCGCTGGCGACGATCTCGGCAGCCTTGTCGATGGCGCCCTTCATGCCCTTGGCCGGCTCGGTGAGTACCAACTCGGCGCCGAGGGCCTTGAGTACTTTACGGCGCTCAAGGCTCATGGACGACGGCATGGTCAGCAGCAATTTGTAGCCACGGGCGGCGGCGACAAACGCCAGGCCGATACCGGTGTTGCCCGAAGTCGGCTCGACAATGGTCATGCCCGGCTTGAGCTTGCCGCTGCTTTCTGCATCCCAGACCATGCTGGCGCCAATGCGACACTTGACCGAATAACTCGGGTTGCGCCCTTCGATCTTGGCCAGGATCGTCACGCCACGCGGTGCGATGCGGTTGATCTGAACCAGAGGCGTATTACCGATGGAGTGCGCGTTGTCTGCGAAGATGCGGCTCATGGCGATTCCTGTTGTCGAGACTTTGGGAAAGGCCCCAAGGGTATGCCTCGTGCTCCCAAGCGTCCAGAAGGAGGAACGTTGCGACGATCAGAACAGTCAATCCCCTACAAGCTAGGAGAACTGCCCAATGAAACGTCGCTACAGTTGGCCGTTAGGGACAATCGCCGCTCTGGTGCTGGTCCTGATTGCCGTGCACATCGCGCTGCCCTACCTGGTACGCAACTACCTGAACGACAAACTCGCCAATATGGGCGATTACCGCGGCGAGATTGCCGATGTGGACCTGGCGCTATGGCGCGGCGCATACCGGATCAACGGCCTGCAAATCGTCAAGGTGGACGGCAAGGTCCCGGTACCGTTCGTCAAGGCGCCGCTGATCGAGTTCGCAGTCAGTTGGCATTCGCTGTGGTACGACCATGCCGTCGTGGCCGAGGGGCATTTTGTGCGCCCGCAGATCAACTTCGTCGATGGCGGGGCCAACAAGCAGGCGTCCCAGACCGGTAAAGGCACCGATTGGCAGGAACAACTGCGCAAGCTGCTGCCAATTACCCTCAATGAAGTGCGCATCGAAGACGGCGAGATCGCCTTCCATAACTTCAGCTCCAAGCCCCAGGTGAATATCAACGCCACCGGGGTCAACGCCAGCTTCTATAACCTGACCAATGTGGTGGATGTCAAAGGCAAGCGTGATGCACGCTTTGAAGGCCAGGCACTGCTGCAAGGCCAGGCGCCCCTGGAAGCCAACGCCACCTTTGACCCGCTGAGCGATTTCGAAGAGTTCGAGTTCCGCTTCCGCGCCCGCGACCTGCAACTAAAACGCATGAATGACTTCGCCTCTGCCTATGGCAAGTTCGACTTCAAGGCCGGCACGGGCGATGTAGTGATCGAAGCCCAGGCTGAAAATGGCCGGCTCACCGGCTACATCAAGCCGCTGCTGCGCGATGTGGAGGTGTTCGACTGGCAACAAGACGTTGAAAACCAGGACAAGAATATCTTCCGTTCGATCTGGGAAGCCGTGGTGGGCGCCAGCGAAACCGTGCTGAAAAACCAGCGTAAAAACCAGTTCGCCACCCGTGTAGAGCTGAGCGGTAGCGTGCATCAGCAAAATGTCAGTGCGTTTTCTGCGGTGATCGCAATTCTGCGCAATGGGTTCATCCAGGCGTTCAATGCTCGTTACGAACAGCCCAAGCCCAGCGCTGATTAACCCTGTGGGAGCTGGCTTGCCTGCGATGGCGGTGGGTCAGCCAGCTCATCTGTCACTGATACACCGTCATCGCAGGCAAGCCAGCTCCCACACTTCCTGCATGGGCCAGGGCTGATGTGACCCGCCATTCAGAGACTGAATGCCCCGTCTGCGTTCACAGTCGCCGGGGCTGCGCGGTATAGTCAGGCCATTGATGAATTCGAGGAATGACCGATGAAGTTCGAAGGCACCCAGGCCTATGTGGCTACCGATGACCTGAAACTGGCCGTCAACGCCGCCATCACCCTGGAACGGCCATTGCTGGTCAAGGGCGAACCGGGCACCGGCAAGACCATGCTTGCCGAGCAACTGGCCGAATCCTTCGGCGCCAAGCTGATCACCTGGCACATCAAGTCCACCACCAAGGCGCATCAGGGCCTCTACGAGTACGACGCAGTGAGCCGCTTGCGTGACTCGCAACTGGGCGTGGACAAGGTCCACGACGTGCGCAACTACCTGAAGAAGGGCAAACTCTGGGAAGCCTTCGAGTCCGAAGAGCGGGTGATCCTGCTGATCGATGAAATCGACAAGGCCGACATCGAGTTCCCCAACGATTTGCTGCAAGAACTCGACAAGATGGAGTTCTACGTCTACGAAATCGATGAGACCATCAAAGCCAAGAAGCGCCCGATCATCATCATTACCTCCAACAACGAAAAAGAGCTGCCGGACGCGTTCCTGCGCCGCTGCTTCTTCCACTACATCGCCTTCCCCGACCGTACCACCCTGCAAAAGATCGTGGATGTGCACTACCCGGACATCAAGAAAGACCTGGTCAGCGAAGCGCTGGACGTGTTCTTCGATGTGCGCAAGGTGCCGGGCCTGAAGAAAAAACCGTCCACCTCCGAGCTGGTCGACTGGCTCAAGCTGCTGATGGCCGACAATATTGGCGAAGCAGTGCTGCGCGAGCGCGACCCGACCAAGGCCATCCCTCCCCTGGCTGGCGCCCTGGTGAAGAACGAGCAAGACGTGCAGTTGCTGGAGCGTCTGGCGTTCATGAGCCGTCGCGGTAATCGCTGATGCTGCTCAACCTGTTCAACGAAATGCGTGCCGCCAAGGTACCGGTGTCGGTGCGCGAGCTGCTCGACCTGATCAACGCGCTCAAACAGCGCGTGACCTTCGCCGACATGGACGAGTTCTACTACTTGGCACGGGCGATTCTGGTCAAGGACGAGCGGCATTTCGACAAGTTCGACCGGGCCTTCGGCGCCTATTTCAACGGCCTGGAAAAGCTCGACGACCACCTGCAGGCGCTGATCCCCGAAGAATGGCTGCGCAAGGAATTCGAACGTTCCTTGAGCGATGAAGAACGCGCGCAGATCCAGTCCCTGGGTGGCCTCGACAAGCTGATCGAGGAGTTCAAGAAACGCCTGGAAGAACAGAAAGAACGCCACGCCGGTGGCAACAAGTGGATCGGCACCGGCGGCACCAGCCCCTTTGGTTCTGGCGGCTACAACCCTGAAGGCATTCGCGTCGGTGACGCCGGCAAGCGTCAGGGCAAGGCGGTGAAAGTCTGGGACCAGCGCGAGTACAAGAACCTCGACGACCAGGTGGAACTGGGCACGCGCAACATCAAGATCGCCCTGCGCCGCCTGCGCAAGTTTGCCCGCCAGGGCGCGGCCGAAGAGCTGGATATCGACGGCACCATTGACCACACCGCCCGCGATGCCGGCTTGCTGAATATCCAGATGCGCCCCGAACGGCGTAACACCATCAAGCTGCTGCTGCTGTTCGACATCGGCGGCTCGATGGATGCCCACGTGAAGATCTGCGAAGAGCTGTTCTCCGCGTGCAAGACCGAGTTCAAGCACCTGGAGTATTTTTACTTCCACAACTTCGTGTACGAATCGGTGTGGAAGAACAACCAGCGCCGTACTTCCGAACGCACCTCCACCCAGGACCTGCTGCACAAATACGGCGCCGACTACAAAGTGATTTTTATCGGCGATGCGGCCATGGCGCCCTATGAAATCACCCAGGCCGGTGGCAGCGTCGAGCATTGGAACGAGGAGCCGGGGTATGTGTGGATGCAGCGCTTCATGGCCAAGTACAAGAAGCTGATCTGGATTAACCCCTACCCGAAAGATACCTGGGGCTATACGGCGTCGACGGGGATTGTGCGGGAGTTGGTGGAGGATCAAATGTATCCGCTGACGCTGCGCGGGCTTGAAGAGGGCATGCGTTTTCTATCCAAGTGAACCCTGGCCTGTAGCCGATGCTATCGGCTACAGGCACGGCACTCAGCAGTGCTCGCTGTCGATCCAGGAAAACCTGAGAAATAGCGCAGCGAACTGTTTGATCAGTTCAGAATCCTGGCGGTCTACTTTCCCGTCGTTGTTCACATCCTGATTGATCGAAACACTGGCCCCTTGACCATTCCCGTCGCTGTATACCGCCGCCGAATAGACGATGGTTTCATCTCGAGGGTCTCCCTCGCCCTGATGGAAGTGCAGCCGTACCGTATCAGGAATCCCGTTGTCATCGAAGTCGCCGGCAAACACCTTCAGGTATTTGTCAAAGGGCTCATCGAGACTGAACCACTGAAACGCCAGAAACAGCTGGGAAAACTCCAGTGCCATCTCCCGGTCAACCTTGTCGACAATGCCGTCTTGATTGAGATCATCCGCAATAATCCAGTCAAACTGGCCATCGTCAGTAATATCAAATGCCGTTGCCCGATGCACAAGCGCGGGGGTTTGGGCGGTGTCATAAAACTCCAGATAGACCACATCCGGAATATCGTTATCGAGTACATCCTGGGCATATATCTTCAAATAGCGCATAGCAAAGCCTGATAGTGAATAAGCCAATCAAGGCTTGCATGGCTGTGCGCTGGGGCAAAGACGACAAAATTCTGCAATGTCGTAGGACTCATCTTTAAAACCCACTTACGCTGAAAACCTGCGTAAATACTCTATGTGCTGCCGATGCGCTGTTTCCTGCACCACCGGGGCCAACCGGACTTTCTCCCCCGGCAAACACTGCGCCAGCCGCGCCAAGGATAAAGGTGTCAACGCGCCCAACCGCGGGTAACCGCCGATCGTCTGCCGGTCATTGAGCAACACAATCGGCTGCCCATCCGGGGGCACCTGGATCGCGCCCAACGGTATCCCTTCGGAAATTAACGACGGCCCCTGATACTGCAACGGCGTGCCGAGCAAACGCACGCCCATGCGGTCGGCACGGCTGTCCAGAGACCATTCGGCGTTGAAGGCATCAAACAGACTCTGCCCGCTGAACTGGCCTATCTGCGCGCCGATGATCACGTCCAGTGATGCACCGGATTGCACATCCGGGTTGACCAGCACCTTCATTGCACCGCCCGTACCGGAATAGGCCAACCGCCCGCCTTGGGCCAGTGCCTTGCCGCAACCGTCCACCCCGCCCAACGCTTCGCGCACGACCGTGGCACAACTGCCCAGTACAGTCTGCGCATCAAAGCCACCGGGCGCGGCCAGATAAGCGCGTGCCCCATTGCACGGCTGAGTGAAGCGCAGTCGCTGGCCCTTTTGCAGGATAAAACTGCGACCGGGGCTTATCGCCCGCTCATCGACATAGGCGCCCAGGTCCGCACCGGCCAAGGCCAGCAGGCAATAATCCTCGGCCTGTACGGTAAAGCCCCCCAGGGTAATTTCCACCACCGGGGCATCCAGGGCATTGCCCAAAAGCCAGTTGGCCCAGGACATCGACACCCAATCCAGCGCGCCGCCCTGGGTCACGCCCAGGTGGCGTACACCAAAACGACCGGCGTCCTGCAACAGGCACAGCGGCGTGCTGGCCTCGATGATCAAGCGGCTCATGCCTGCGCCTCCAGCGGCGTGTCGTCGCCACCCAAGTGGATGAATTGCGCGTGGCTGACCGCTTCGAAGCGCACCGTGTCGCCGGGCTGCATCAGGCTGTAGCCGTCGCGCTCACGGTCGAACAGTTTGGCCGGGGTGCGGCCGATCAGGTTCCAGCCGCCTGGGGACACCACCGGGTAAGCGGCGGTCTGCCGTTCGGCGATACCGACACTGCCAGCGGCCACGCGTTTGCGCGGCGTGTTGAGGCGTGGGGTGGCGAGCACTTCGTCCACCAGCCCCATAAAGGCAAACCCAGGGGCAAAGCCCAGGGCGAATACCTGGTACTCGTGGGCGCTGTGGCGGCGGACCACCTCCTCCACGGGCAGCCCGCTGCGCTGGGACAGCAAGGTCAGTTCCGGGCCGACACTCAGGTCGTACCACACTGGCAACACATGGCACTGGCCGCTGCCCTGGGCCTGGGGTTGCAGATCGGTGAGGGCCTGGTCAATCAGCGCCCGGGCCTGGGCCGGGGTTAGCGCAGTGAGATCGTAATGCACCATCAAGGTGGTGTAGGACGGCACCAGGTCCACCAATGCCAAGCCAAAGCCATTGCGCAGGCGCTCGGTAGCCGCGAGCATCCACGGCATGTTGGCTTCGGCGATCACGTCAAACAGGCGCACCATCAGGCAGTCGATCGCCACCACTTCGATGCGTGGGTTCATGCTGTTTTCAACGCTTCACGGATACGCTGCACGGCAGCGACCGAACTGGCGTTGTCGCCATGCACACACAGGGTATTGGCCTGGAGTACCAATGGACTGCCGTCGCTGGCAATCAGCGATTCGCCACGGGAAAGGGTCAGGGCCTGCTGCACAATGGTTTCGCTGTCATGGTGCACCGCGCCGGGCAACTGGCGGGAAACCAGATGGCCCTTGCTGTCATAGGCACGGTCGGCAAAGGCTTCGAACCACAGCGTCACCCCGTATTCATCACCCAACGCTTGGGCCGCGCGGTTATCCCGGGTGGCCAGCAGCATCAGCGGCAGGTCGCCGTAGGCGGCCACGGCCTGGATCACCGCACGCAACTGCGCGGGGTTGGCCATCATGTCGTTGTACATCGCACCATGGGGTTTCACATAGCTGACGCGCCCGCCCTGAGCGCGGCAGATGCCGTCCAGCGCGCCGATCTGATAGTGCAACAGGTCCTGGATTTCCTGCGGCGTGTAGTTCATGGAGCGCCGGCCGAAGCCTTGCAGGTCCTGGTAGGCCGGGTGGGCGCCCACTTGTACGCCGTGCTTGAACGCCAGACTGACGGTCTTGCGCATGATGCTCGGGTCGCCGGCATGGAAGCCGCAGGCCACGTTGGCGCAATCAATGAACGGCATGACTTCGGCGTCCAGACCCATGGTCCAGTTGCCAAAACTTTCGCCGATGTCGCAGTTCAGTAGCAGGCGGCTCACGGTGGTCGCTCCTGTAGGCTTTGTTTTCTTGTAGTGTGGGATTTTTTACGCAGAACTCGCAACTTGTCCTGACACCCCGACGACGCTTATCGTGGAATAGCTCGATTTTTGGCGCTTGCCCGGTGCGACGTCCAACTAATAAAAACCGATCCATGCATAAGAAAAAGTTGATCCCATGAATTTGAAGTTCCTCGAAACCTTCGTCTGGGTGGCCAGGCTCAAGAGCTTCCGGCTCACGGCCGAGAAGCTGTTCACCACCCAGGCCTCGATTTCCAGCCGCATTGCCGTGCTTGAAAGCGAGCTGGGCGTGAAGCTGTTCCTGCGTGACTCGCGAGGCGTGAGCCTGACCCCGGAAGGCTTGAAAGTGCTCGACTATGCCGAGCAAATGATGGTGACCATGCAGGGTTTGAAGCAGTCTCTGGAGACCACCAGCAGCAAGGTCGGGCGCATTCGGATCGGCGCGATGGACACGGTGATCCACACCTGGCTCAGCCCGCTGGTCGCTGAACTGATGAAACTGTTCCCGCTGGTGGAGATCGAGCTGATCGCCGATACCGCGCTGAACCTCAGCGATCAGCTACAAAAAGGCTTTCTTGACCTGATCCTGCAAACCGACCTGCTGCGCCTGGAAACCGTGCGCAGCCTGGAACTGGCCAGCCACCCCATGGCCTGGATCGTGGCCAGCCAGTCGATCTACAACCGCGACTACGCCTCCCTCGCCGAACTGGCCCAGGAACGCATCATCACCTACTCGAAAAACTCACACCCGCATCAGGACGTGTTGAGTTTGATGCAGGCCAATGGCGTGGCCGCACCGCGCATGAACTGTGTGAACTCGGTGTCGGCGATCACCCGGTTGCTGCGCGATGGCTTCGGCATTGGCGCGCTGCCACCGGTGCTGGTCAGCGAAGAACTGGAGCGAGGGGAATTGGTGATGCTGCCCATGGCCCAGCGCCTGCCGAACTTGCAGGTGGTAGTGTCCTGGCGCGTGGGGGTGGAATTGGTGGAGGAGATTGTGGGGTTGTGCCAGAAAGTCGTCGCCCGCTATGCCGAGCAAGTCGGTGCAGAACGCATGCAACTGCATAAACCCGATTAATCGTTCCCACGCTCTGCCTGGGAACGCAGCCTAGGGCGCTCTGCGCCTCCAAGCGCGACGCGGAACGTCAGAAAAAGCATTCCCACGCGGAGCGTGGGAACGATCAGTGGGTCGTTAGAGGCCCTTGAGGTCCCGTTCTTCGATGGGCCGGCTCTGGCGCAGGCGCCGGCCGCCCAACACCACCCAGTCGATCAAGCGGTACAGGCACTCGATGTCGAACGACACCAGCATCGCCCCGCCCCGGCCCCATCCCATGGCTTCAGGCGTCAGCAGAATCTGGTAGCTGTAGCCATTCCAGGTCTCCGAACGGATATCCGGGTCGGCAGCCACCGCCACTTGCAGGGCACGGATGTACCAGGGGCCTTGCATGGCCTGGTATTGCTTGTCCAACTCGAGTTGGCGATCGAGCATAGCGCCCAGGCTGCTGGCGTCGCTCTGGAATACCGGGTCATCGCTGGCGCGGTAATGCGCCACCAAGGCTTGCATATCACCGTTGAAAAACTGCTGCGCCGTGGACTCGAAACCGCGCAAGCCGGTCTGGGCCTCGATCAAGTGGGCTTCGACGCGCTTGGCGTAGTCATTGATAAACCCCGGCACCTGCACGCCGACCAACAAGCCAACGGCAAACAGCACCAACCGCAGATAGCTAAGCAACATGCTCGATTCCTTACTCGGTAACGCCCTGGCTGACACATTCACCGCGTCGCCACAGGCTCCATTGGCCCGGTTCGTAGCGGGTCCAGTTTTCGTTGTCGGTCAACGGCTCGGTGGCGATCACCGTTACCACATCATTGGGGGTGGTTTCGGCCTGAAAATCGACGATCACGTCGACATCTTTCAACCGAGCCGGGCCAAAAGGCGCCCGCCGGGTGATCTGTGCCAGCTTGGTCGAGCAATAGCAGAACAGCCAGTCGCCATCGCTGAGCAGGCAGTTGAATACGCCCTTGCTGCGGTATTCGGCGCAGGCGGCGATCAGGTCGGGCAGCACCTGTTCGATGTCCACCGGCTCGGGGAAGGCTTCGCGCACACGGTTGAGCAAGTCGCAGAACGCCGCTTCGCTGTCGGTATCGCCCACCGGGCGGTAGAAGGTGGCGCGGGGGTTGAAGTCCGCCAGTTGGCCGTTGTGGGCAAAACACCAGTTACGCCCCCACAGCTCGCGCACGAACGGATGAGTATTGGCCAGGCTGACCTTGCCCACATTGGCCTGGCGGATATGGCCGATCACCACTTCGCTCTTGATGGGGTAACGCTGAACCAGTAATGCGACTTCCGACTCGCTACTGGCAGCCGGGTCCTGGAACAGGCGCAGGCCACGGCCTTCATAGAAGGCAATGCCCCAGCCGTCGCGGTGCGGGCCAGTGCGCCCACCGCGCTGCATCAGCCCGGTAAAGCTGAACACGATATCGGTGGGGACGTTGGCACTCATGCCCAATAATTCACACATGCCAGGGCTCTCGCTGCAGGGCAGACAACGTTAAAGGCGCGGTTCGACCCGCATACCACCGGCAGGCGCCGGACGACGGAACGGTTCGTCGTCTTCTTCCGGCTCGGCGGCCAAGGCCGCATCCGCAGCCGCCTTGCGCTCACGGCGAGCGTTGGCGGCGCGCTCGATGGGCCAGCGGATCAGCACAAACACGATGTACAGGGCAAACACGATCATCGTGTACATGAACAGGTCGGAAATGGCGCGCCAGGCGTTGTTGCCGACCTTGAGCACCAGGTCCAGGGCGGTAATGGCCACGGCCGGCGCAAACTGGGTCTTGACCGGGTCGACAATGGTCGGGCTGAGCAGCAACACCGCCATCAGCAATTGCAGGGGCTCGCGCAGCCAGCGCCAGATCCAGCGGGTCATGCGCCACCACACCAACAGGCAGCCCAAAGCGGCGAAGGCGTAAAGGCCCCAAGCGGTCAGATAGTCGTTCTCGGTCATGGTGTCCATGGCAAGGTTGGCAAACAGGCGGCTATGATAACGGCTTTTGCGTGTCGCGGCTGCAATGCCTGCCACCGTCTGCCAGATAGGGAATTATCTATGCCTATTTCCACCGCACCGATTGCCCGCAAGGCCCCAGGCCCAGACCCGTATGCCTGGCTGCAAGAACGCGACAACCCTGAGGTGCTCGACTACCTCAAGGCCGAAAACGCCTGGCAGGAAGCCCAACTGGCCGATCAGCAAGCGTTGCGCGAGACCCTGTTCGACGAGATCAAGGGCCGCATTCTGGAAACTGACCTGTCCCTGCCCTCCCCTTGGGGCCCGTATCTGTATTACACCCGCACCACCGCCGGCGACGAATACGCCCGCCATTACCGCTGCCGCCGCCCGGCCGATGACAGCAACCAGGTGGACACCAGCAGCGAAGAGCTGTTGCTGGACCCGAACGTGCTGGCCAATGGCGGCTTTTTCTCCCTGGGCGCGTTCAGCATCAGCCCCGATCACCAACGCCTGGCCTACAGCCTCGATACCAGCGGCGAAGAGATTTACACCCTGTTCGTGAAGGAATTGGCGACCGACAAGGTCAGCGAACTGGCGTTCGACAACTGCGATGGCAGCATGACCTGGGCCAATGACAGCCTGACGCTGTTTTTCGGCGAACTGGACGACACCCATCGCCCGCACAAGCTGTATCGCTATCGCCTGGACGGCACCGCAGCGCAGGAAGTCTTCCACGAGCCCGACGGCCGTTTCTTCCTGCATTGCTACCGCTCAAGCTCCGAACGCCAACTGTTGCTGGCCCTGGGCAGCAAGACCACCAGCGAAGTCTGGGCGCTGGACGCCGAGCAACCGCACCTGGCCTTCACCTGCCTGGCGCCACGGGTCGAAGACCACGAATACGACGTCGACCACGGCAAGCGCAATGGCCAGTGGACCTGGTTTATCCGCAGCAACCGCGACGGCATCAACCATGCGCTGTACGTGGCCGCCGACACCGGCACGCCGCCCACCGAAGCCGACTGGCAGAACCTGATCCCCCACAGCGACGAGGTCATGCTTGACGGCGTGAGCCTGAACGCCAGCGCCATGACCTTGAGCCTGCGCATCGGTGGCCTGCCGGTCATCGAAGTGCACCCGGAGGATGTGCCGGCCTATCGGGTGCAATTGCCTGACGCCGCCTACAGCCTCTACGTGCAGAACAGCCTGGAGTTCCCCAGCGACAAGATCCGCCTGCGCTATGAGGCCTTGAATCGCCCGGCCCAAGTGCGTCAGCTCGAGCTGGCGACAGGCGCGCAGGTCGTGCTCAAGGAAACCCCGGTACTGGGCGTCTTCAACGCCGACGATTACGTCAGCCAACGCCTGTGGGCCACTTCCGCCGACGGCACTCAGGTACCCATCAGCCTGGTGGTCAAGCGTGACCAGCTCGGCAAGCCGACGCCGCTGTACCTGTATGGCTACGGTGCCTACGGCTCAAGCCTGGACCCGTGGTTCTCCCATGCGCGCCTGAGCTTGTTGGACCGTGGCGTGGCGTTTGCCATCGCCCATGTGCGCGGCGGCGGTGAGCTGGGTGAGGCCTGGTATCGCAACGGCAAGCAGGAACACAAGCAGAACACCTTCAGCGACTTTATCGCCTGCGCCGAACATTTGATCGCCGAGGGCCTGACCACCTCCCCACAACTGGCGATCAGCGGCGGCAGTGCCGGCGGCCTGCTGATCGGCGCGGTGCTCAACCAGCGTCCGGAATTGTTCCAGGCGGCGATTGCCGAAGTGCCGTTCGTCGATGTGCTCAATACCATGCTCGATCCGGAACTGCCGCTGACCATCACCGAGTACGACGAATGGGGCAACCCCGAGGACCCCGAAGTGTACGCGCGCATCAAGGCCTACGCGCCCTACGAGAACGTCAGCGCCCAGGCTTACCCGGCCACGCTGGTGATCGCCGGCTATAACGACAGTCGCGTGCAGTACTGGGAAGCCGCCAAGTGGGTGGCCAAGCTGCGGGATACCAAGACAGACGACAACCTGCTGCTGCTCAAGACCGAGCTGGGTGCCGGCCATGGCGGCATGAGCGGGCGCTATCAGGGCTTACGTGACGTGGCCCTCGAATATGCCTTTGTGTTCAAGGCCCTCGGTCTGGTCTAACCGCCCGGCGTTTTCGGCTTGCTGTCGTTCTGCTGCAGGCCAGGGACCGTCTGGTCCTTGGGCGGTGCCGGCAGCACGATGGGCGCCAGCGGTGGCGAGCCATTATGGGTCTTGGGCGCAACGGGCGGCGTGACTTGCGGGTACAACGTGGGCGTTGGCGTGCCCGGCGCGCCTGGGGTTGGCGTGGGCGCGACCGGTACGGTTTGTAACTCCTGAGCCTGCGCGGTACCCAATGCGAGCGCGCTCAACACAATGACCGTTAGAATGCTGCACTTCATCGATGGCTCCATGGCCTGACCGGAATGCCCTAAGGCTACTCCCAACCGCGCAAGAATGCCCTTCCCAATGAGATTTCCATGAAACGTTTTGTTCTGCTGGACACCACCCCAATCCCCGACAACGGCGGTGCCTTGTGCCTGTTCGAATACGGCGAGGACTTCGTCATCAAGATCCAGGGCGGTGACGGTGGCCAGTTGATGAACACGCGCATGCACGGCTCCGAAGATGCCTTGGCGGAGATTCCCTGCCGCAAAGTGGCCGGACGCCCAGGATCACGGGTGCTGATCGGCGGCCTGGGCATGGGCTTTACCTTGGCCGCGGCGCTCAAGCATTTGGGCAAGAGCGCCGAAGTGGTGGTGGCCGAACTGGTGCCCGGCGTCGTGGAATGGAACCGTGGGCCACTGGGGGAGAAATCCGGACGCCCGCTGCTGGACCCGCGCACCGTGGTCCGCCTGGAAGACGTGGCCAAGGTACTGCAGGCCGAGCCCCAAGGCTTTGATGCGATCATGCTCGACGTCGACAACGGCCCCGAGGGGCTCACGCAAAAAGCTAACAGTTGGCTGTACTCGGCCAGTGGCCTGGCCGCGTGCGCCAAGGCCCTGCGGCCCAAGGGTGTGCTGGCGGTGTGGTCGGCCAGCGCCGACAAGCTGTTCAGTGACAAACTGCGCAAGGCCGGTTTCAAGGCCGAGGAAGTGCAAGTGTTTGCCCATGGCAACAAGGGCACGCGGCATACCATCTGGATTGCAGAGAAGCTCAAGGGCTGATCACGGTTGATTCAATAGCGCCAATCCCCTGTGGGAGCGGCTAGAATCAACCTTGTCCGTGAACCACCCAATAATAGCCAGGAGCCATGATGAGCTCGAATAACCCACCCTCCCACACCGCCAAGCTGGACCGCATCCTCGCCGATGCCCAGCGCGACCGCGAAATGGGCTACCGCGATAAAGCCTTGAAGATGTACCCCCACGTGTGTGGCCGCTGCGCCCGTGAGTTTTCCGGCAAGCGCTTGAGTGAACTGACCGTCCACCACCGCAACCACAACCATGATGACAACCCCCAGGACGGCTCCAACTGGGAGTTGCTGTGCCTGTACTGCCACGACAACGAACACTCGCGCTACACCGACCAGCAATACTTCAGCGAAGGCTCCACCAGCAGCCCGAGCATTGCCAAGGCAACGCACAACCCGTTTGCGGCGTTGGCGGGGTTGATGAAGAAGGAAGACTAACGTTCTTCTTTGCCTGTTCCGGCCTCATCGCAGGCAAGCCAGCTTCCACAGTAGGAATGCATTTCCCCGTGGGAGCCGGGCTTGCCCGCGATGCGATCGCCCAAGCACTGCATCCCCCCAGGCCGTATAATCGCCGTTTTTCTCAAGGCACCCTTCCCCGTGGGCAATAAACGCTACAGCTGCATCGGTCTGTATAACCCCAAATCCCCCGAAAACGTCGGCTCGGTGATGCGTGCCGCCGGCTGCTACCGCGTGGCCTCGGTGTTCTACACCGGCGTGCGTTACGAGCGCGCCCGGGATTTCATCACCGACACCAAGAAGGTGCACCACGATATCCCGCTGATCGGCATCGACGACCTGAAAAAGATCCTGCCCCTGGGCTGCATTCCGGTGGCCGTGGAACTGGTCGAAGGCGCCCGTCCGCTGCCTGAATACACCCACCCCGACCGGGCCCTGTATATCTTCGGCCCCGAAGACGGCTCCCTGGACAAAGAGATCCGCGACTGGTGCGAGGACGTGGTGTACATCCCCACCACCGGCTGCATGAACCTGGCGGCCACGGTCAACGTGGTGCTCTATGACCGACTGGCCAAGGGCAATAACACCCGTTCGGGCCCCAAGTACTGACATTGCGGGAACATCCGGCACATGCGCGCAGTCAGCTAATAACACTTGCCCTTGTTGGAGACTGATCATGAGCGACAGCAAAACCTTGCGACCTATCATCGAAGCCGCCCCCTTGAAGCCTCAACCCACCCAGAACGTGCATGGCTGGGAGCGCATCGGCTCGGTGGCCGGCGGGGTAATGATGGTGGGTAAAGGCTTGCGCCGCGGCGGGATTTTCGGCTTGATCCAGGTGGCGATTGGTGGCGTGGCACTGGCCCGTGGCTTTACCGGGCACAGTTCGCTCAAGGACAAACTGGAACAGGGCCGCCAGGAAATGAACAGCGTGCGCACCAAGATCGAACGGGCCGGTGAAGAGTTGAAGAACCTGAAGACCAAGGCCGAAGTGGCGGCTGAAAAGGCGGTGAAACCTAAAGCCTGACCTGAGACTTGGACATGCTGGAGATTCAAATGTGGGAGGGGGCTTGCCCCCTCCCACATTTTGAATTGCACAGGGGTTTGGATCAGCGCAGCAGTTTGCTGTCCAGTACCACCGACGACTCACCGATCACACTCTCGGCCAACTGCACGAATTCTTTGGTGTTGACGCTGTTCACCCGCATCAACGCCTGCGCCAGATCGTCCAGGGAGCGTTTGTTGTGGGTCTTCACGCGGATCTCACGGTCCAGCTCCTGCAATACCACCACCGAACGCGCCAGCCTCGCGCCGTTGACGTGCTCGCCTTTGAGAGTGGTGACGTCTTTGCCTTCTTTGGTCAGCCGCGCCTGGATAGCCGCATAGCGTTCATCGGTGATGCCACCGGCACGCCGCATCAGCTCAATCGCGTAGTACTCGCCCAAGCCCTCGCTGATCCAGTCACTACTGTCGTGGTCATTAAAGCGCCCGATGGCCTGCACCACTTCGCGCAGCAACGGGCTGCTGCCATTTTCGCCAACCAGCGGCGTGCGGCTGTTGAGGTAGATCGAATCGCGTAACGAATAAGCGCCCCGCCGCATCGGGTCACTGGCACCGACAATCAACAGTTTGCCAGGATGGCGCGGGAACGCGGCCTCCACCTGGGGCCAGACAAACGTCAGTAACGTCAGCACGTCCATGCGGCGCATCCCCTGGCCCTTGGGCGAGGCCACGGTGACGTCGGTATCACCCAGGCGCAGGCGGCGGCTGCCGAGGTTGCCCGCCAGCATCCAGCCGGTGGGGCGGTCGAACAGGCGGGACACGTTGTCGATGCGGAATTTGTTCTGGCCGATGCGCGGCCAGGCGGTTTCGACGCTCTTCCAACCCGTCGGCAGTTCAAACATCAGGCGTGAGACCAGTTCGACGCCGTCTTGCTGGTCGAGACGGGCGGCCGGCACCAGGTCTTCGCCGCGCAGTAACGCCCAGCCGGGCGTGATGCGTGTGTCATACACGCCGGGCTTGCGCGCATGGGCCAGGCGCACCCGGTAGGTCAGGCTGGCCTTGTCAGGGCTGGGTTGCCACAGGCCACGGTTGCCCGTGACTTGCCACTGGCCATCGGCCTTGAAGTCGCTGTAGTCAGCGTCGCGGCCCAGGTCGAAGTTCAGGCTGCGCACCGCCGCGCCCTGGGACAGGCTGACGCGCACCTCGGCCTGCTGGCTTTGGGGCAACAGCTTGATGTGGTAATCCAGGTCGACTTTCTTCGCGCACCAGCCCGGCCCGCTCAGCGCCAGCACGACCAGGCCCGCTGCCCACTTGGCGGCCACCTTCATACACACTCCTCATTCAGCCTGCGCGGAAAATCAGGTAATCCTCCCAGTCGTCCTCGGGCACGCTGCCTTCGCTGAGCATGCGCCCGGACTGGGAAATGCGTTCGTGGTGTACCGCGTCACGGTCGCCGCAGACCAGGTGATGCCACAGCGGCAAGTCCTTGCGCTCGCTGACCAGGCGGTAACCGCAGGTCGGCGGCAACCATTTGAATTGGTCGGCCTGGCCCGGCGTGAGCTGGATGCAATCGGGCACCGAGGCGCGGCGGTTGGAGTAATCAGTGCACTGGCAGGTTTTCAGGTCGAGCAGTTTGCAGGCGATACGCGTGTAATAGACGCTGTTGTCGTCCTCATCCTCAAGCTTTTGCAGGCAGCACAGGCCACAGCCGTCGCACAATGACTCCCACTCCTCTTGGTCGAGGTGCTCAAGGGTTTTGCGTATCCAGAAAGGTTCGACTTTGGCGGCCATGGCTCTGCATCAGTATCGGAAGGTGAAAAGGCCGCCAGTCTAGTGCCCAAGCCCGTTGGGGCCAAGCGCTTACGACTGACGGTGTTGCAAGACTTGTCAGGCCTGGGTGGGCGCAGTAGTTTTGAATCCCGTTTTTTTCATCAGGGTCTGTCCATGAGCAATAACCCCCGTGTTGCCGATTATCCGATCCACACCCAATTCACCGAGCGCTGGTCGCCCCGCGCCTTTACCGGCGAGAGCATCCCGCAGGAGACGCTGCTGAGTTTCTTCGAAGCAGCACGCTGGGCGCCTTCGGCCTACAACTCGCAGCCGTGGCGGTTTCTGTATGCGCGCCGTGACACGCCGGACTGGGAGCGCTTCCTGGGCCTGCTGAATGAATTCAACCGCAATTGGGCGCAGCATGCGTCGGCCCTGATCATCATCGCGTCGAAAACCGACTTCATCGCCCCGGGTGCTACCGAAGAAACCCCGGCGCTGTGGCACACCTTCGACACCGGCTCGGCCTGGGGCCACCTGGCGCTGCAAGCCAGCCTCAGTGGCTGGCACACCCACGGCATGGCCGGTTTCGACCAGGAACTGACCCGCAAGGAGCTGAAGATTCCCCAGGGTTATGCGCTGCATGCGGCCGTGGCGGTGGGCAAGCTGGGTGACAAGTCGAGTTTGCCGGAGTACCTGCAAGGGCGCGAAATGCCGAGCCCGCGCAAGCCGTTGAGCGAGCTGGTGTCCGAGGGGAACTTCAGTCTCTAAGCATCGCCCTCTCATCCTCTGTAGGAGCGAGCTTGCTCGCGAAGAACGTCAACGATGACGCGCACTTTCTGAATAAGCGCGGCGCCTGTGAGTTTTTCGCGAGCAAGCTCGCTCCTACATGAGGTCATCGGGCAAGCTCTTCAGTACCCGCGCTCGAAATCCACTTCCCCGCGTAGCGCTTGCTTGGCCTGATACGCCCGCAGGTTCTGCACAAACAACTCCACCATCATTGGCGGCGAGGTCGGGGCCGAGCTGTGCCCGGTCAACAGCAAACCCCACGCCGTCCAGAACGGGTGGCGTTGCGGCAAGGGCTCCTGGCGGCACACGTCGATCACCGCGCCGGCCAGGTGCCCTTCTTTGAGCGCCTCGACCAGATCGGCGTCCACCACCGCCACGCCGCGTCCGACGTTGATAAACAACCCGGTGGGCTGGAATTGCTTGAACAGCGCCGCGTCGTACAGGTCATGGGTATCAGGCGTGTTGGGCAGCAGGTTGATCACGTAATCCACCTCCCCCACCAGCCGGCCCAACTGGTCGAGCCCCGCCACTTCGATAAACGGTGCCTGCTCGCGGGCCTGGCTGGCGATGCCATACAACTGCACGCCGAACGGCAGCAGAAACTCGGCCACGCGCTGGCCGATGTCACCGGTGCCGACGATCAGCGCCTTACGCCCCGCCAGGCTCTGGCCCATGCGGTTATCCCATTTGCGCTCCACCTGGCTGACCAACCGCGCCAGCACTTCGCGCTCGTGGCCCAGCATGTAGGTGAGGACAAACTCGGCCATGACCTGGCCAAAAATGCCTACCGCGCGGGTCAGCCGGTAGTCGCGTGGCAAGCCATCGGCCAGCAGGGGCGTGATGCCCGCCCAGGTCGATTGCAGCCATTGCGGATGATGGCCCTGGCGCAGCAGGGTAGCCAACAGATCGGGCTGGCCCAGCCACACCGGACAGTCGGCGGCCAGGCGCGAGAGTTCGGCCGAGTCGCCGCTGGTCAGCACTTCGAGGTCTGGGGCGGCGTCCCTGAGCAATTGGGCGTAGAGCGGATGATCCTGTTCAGCAATCAGAACACGCATGGTTCAAACCTTTGAAAAAACAGTGCAGACGGCCGCCCGCATCCTTACGGCCACCGTCCTCTAATACGATTCCATTGAAGCTGTGCCCTGAAGCGGGCACTGGTCGATCACATCGGGTCGTTGCGGCGCAGCAGCTCTTCGGGCAAGTGCTCGATGTACTCGTCCTCGGCCGGCGGCATTTGCAGGTGGTAGCCCTGCTTGTCGAGGTTTTCCAGCACCACGGCGACGTCTTCGCGCGACAGCTTGCGCTCCGGCGTCAGCACCATGTCAAAGGCGTGATGCGCCTTGCCAAAGGCTTCCATCAACGGCTCGGGCACGCGCTCCAGGGCATCGCTTTTGAGCACATAGAGGTACATGCCGTCTTTTTTCTTGCTGCGGTAGATGGAGCAAATACGTTTCAAGGCTGTTCTCCGGCATTGGCCAGGCTGTCGAGCAACGCCTGGCCCATCAACTCGCGGCGCCAGCCACGCAGCGAGTCTGGCAATTGGTAAGGCCCATCGGGGTAGCCACTTTTAACCAGGGCTTCGAGGGTTTTCTTGCGCAGCATCAGTTCCGGCGCCATGTCCAGGCGCTCGGCGAAGGTTTGGCCCAGGGCACGCAGTTGCTTGATCAACGCTGCAGCGTCCACCGGTAACGGCTCTGCCACGGCAGGCGGCCATTGGTCCATGGGCAGGCTGGCAGTGCGTTTGATCAGGTCCAGCAGGAACTGGCCGTCCTGGCGCACGGTGCGCGGGTGCATGTCTTCGATCTTTCCCAGGGCGGCGAGGTTATCCGGCTGGGATTTGGCCAGGGGCCATAACGAGTGCTCGCGAACGATGCGGTTGCGCGGCAAGTCGCGGGCACGAGCCTGCTGCTCGCGCCAGGCGCAGAGTTCACGCAGCACCGCGAGTTGGGCACGGGACAATTTCCACGCCAGCTTGGCGTCGCGGTACAGCTCGTAGGGGTCGATCTCACGGCGCAGGTTGGCCACCAGTTCGGCGCCGTCTTCCAATACCCACGCGTATTTGTCGTCCGACAGTTGCGGGCGCAGGCGGGTGTAAACCTCGGCCAGGTGCACGGCGTCTTCGGCGGCGTAGCTGACCTGCGTCTCTGACAATGGCCGCTGCAGCCAGTCGGAGCGGGTTTCGCCCTTGGGCAGCTCGATATCCAACACCGCCTGCACCAGGCGCGAGTAGCCCATGGAGAAACCGAGGTTGAGGTACGCCGCCGCCAATTGGGTGTCGAACAACGGCACTGGCAAGCTGCCAGTCAGGCGCAACAGCACTTCCAGGTCTTCGCTGCAGGCGTGCACCACCTTGATCACCGCCGGGTTCTCCAGCAAGGCGGCCAAGGGTTGCCAATTGTCGATAGTCAGGGGGTCGATCAGGTAAGCGCGCACGCCATCACCGATCTGGATCAGCCCGGCAATAGGGTAAAAGGTGTCGACCCGCATGAATTCGGTGTCGAGGGCGACGAATGGCAACTGCTGCCATTCGGCGCAATGCTGGCCGAGGCTATCGTTGTCGCAGATCCAGTGAATATCGATGGCCACACGGCTCTCCCTTGAAGAATGGCGCGCAGTATATATCGCGAAAGGGGCTTGCGAGCATCCGCAGTGCACACGCCATCATGAAAACTCCGACAGGAGATGAAGAATAGTCCGACAAACGGGCGTTATCCTCTCTTACGCAAAACGTAGACGCACCATCGCCGCGAGCCCGGCAGGAACTCTTGGTAATTGAGGATTTTGAAGCCGGCTTGGCGAAAC
This sequence comes from Pseudomonas sp. PA-1-3F, assembly GCF_021609665.1. Lineage (NCBI taxonomy): Bacteria > Pseudomonadati > Pseudomonadota > Gammaproteobacteria > Pseudomonadales > Pseudomonadaceae > Pseudomonas > Pseudomonas sp. PA-1-3F. The sequence continues at coordinate 20,712 of NZ_WJZD01000024.1, forward strand.
TCGCTCTCTACCGGCGTGCCCACGTTCACGGCAACAATCACCGTGTCGCGACTGACGCGGTGAAACTCATGCAATAACATGAGCCGTGCATCGCTGCCGGGCACATGGCGAAACAAATCCAGGCAGAAAATGCAGTCCACCGCATTCGCCGAAAGGCCAATGGAAAACGCCGAGCCCTGGAATGTTTTGACACGCTTGAGCAACGTACCCGGGTGATGGGTGCGCGCGTGATCGAGCATCGCCTGGGAGTTGTCCGAGGCCAGGATCACACGGTTGACGTGTTCGGCCAGCACCGGCCAGAAGCGCCCGGAACCGCACGCCAGGTCGAGGATAAGCCCTGGCTCGCCCGCCACTTTCAGGGCCTGGCGTACCAACCGCGCATCGCGCCACGCCGACAGGCGCTGCAACAGCCTGGGCGGACGCGGGTCGCCACAGCCCCTGGCATGCTCACGGTCATAGCGCTCGGTGAATTCGGTCTCGATGGAGGATGGAGGTTGTGGCGACATCGCGGGCTCATGTGAATGAAACGGTAGTGAACGACCTTGATCCGCAGCTTAACCTTCGCAACGTGAAAAAAAGGTCGAAAGCCCACCCCGCTAAAACCGGTCACGCTTGATGCAAGTACCACCGCCAATCCTGCTCCCCCACCTCGCCCATGAACTGGCGGTATTCGGCACGTTTGACCGCCAGGTAAACGCTTAGAAATTCGCGCCCGAACGCATCCGGTGCCCAGCGGGAGGTTTCCAGCGCGCGCAAGGTGGTCAGCCAGTCGGTGGGCAGCAGTTCCTTGGCCTGGGCGTAGCCGTTGCCTTGCACCGGGGCGCCAGGGTCGAGCTGTTCGCGGATGCCTCGATGAATCCCGGCCAGGATCGCAGCAGCCGCCAGGTAGGGGTTGGCGTCGGCACCGCAGATGCGGTGTTCGATATGCCGGGATAGAGCCGGGCCACCGGGCACGCGCAGGCTGACGGTGCGGTTGTCCACGCCCCAGGTGGCAGCGAGCGGCGCATAGCTGTTGGTTTGGAAGCGTCGATAAGAGTTGGCGTTGGGGCAGAACATCAACAGTGAATCGAGCAAGGTACTGAGCATGCCGCCCACGGCCTGGCGCAGCAGTGGCGTGCCGTCGGTCGCTTCACTGGCAAACAGGTTATTGCCCTGGGCATCGGCCAGGCTGACGTGCATGTGCATGCCGGTGCCGGCCAGGTCGTCGAACGGCTTGGCCATGAAGCAGGCGGTCATTCCATGTTTGTGCGCCACGCCCTTGACCAGGCGTTTGTAGCGCACGGCTTCGTCCATCGCCTGCAGCGCGTCGGTGCGGTGTTCGAGGGTGATTTCCACTTGGCCCGGCGCGTACTCGGAGATAGCTGTGCGCGCCGGAATCCCTTGCAGTTTGCAGGCGCTGTAGAGGTCGGCAAGAAACGGCTCGATCTGCTCCAGTTCGCGCAGGCCGTAGACTTGCGTCGAACGCGGGCGATTGCCATCCACATCCCGCGCCGGTTGCGGGCGGCCGTTGCTGTCGGGCTTCTGGTCGAGCAGATAGAACTCCAGCTCCGCCGCCATCACCGGGTAATAACCGTCGGCCTTGAGCGCCTCGATAACATTGGCCAGCAGGTGCCTGGGGTCGGCCACGGTGGCGGGCAGGCCTTCGGTGGGGTGCATGCTGACCTGCACCGCTGCGGTGGGGATCAAGCGCCATGGCATGCGCTGCAAGCTGCCGCTGATCGGATAGGCGCGGCAGTCAATATCCCCCACCTCCCAGACCAGCCCGGAGTTTTCTACGTCATCGCCATTGATGGTCAGGCCGAGGATGGTACTGGGCAGAGGCCGGCCACTTTCGTACACCGCCAGCAGTTCGTCGCGGTGCAGCAGCTTGCCGCGCGGTACGCCGTTGTTATCGAGGATAAACAGCTCGAACATCTCAATGTCGGGGTTCTGTTCAAGGAAGGTCTGGGCTTCATGCAGGCTGGCAAAAACACTCATGGGAATTCTCATACGTTTGCGTCAGGCAAGCGCGCAGGCGCCGCCGGGCAGATGCGCACAGGTGCGCGTCATCCTTGGGGGTAGATCAACGTAGGAGAGAGGTATCTGGCGGGCGCGCGTGTCGGCAATGGAACAAGGCCCAGAACGCAAGCGCAGACGGCAATGTCGCGGTGTGAGTGTCGGGGCAAGCGTGCATGCGCGATTCACAGTGATAGAAAGACTTGAGCGTCACACGCGAGGTTACACGGGTAAATTCAGGCTTGATGGAGTTTGGTTGCAGTTTGGCTAAACATTCTGTCTGGAGGAGCGAGCTTGCTCGCGAAGATCGTTAACGATAACGCGGGGTGCCTGGTTCACAGCGGCGCACACAGCTTTTTCGCGAGCAAGCTCGTTCCTACAAAAAACGGGCATTATGGCTGCTTCAACCGAGCCCCAAGGATTCGACTCCATGAAAGCGCCTCTGGCCCTCTGTGTACTGGCAAGCCTGGCCAATGTCGCCCAGGCCGACACCGCTGCATCTCGCCTTGACGACGTGATTGCGCGCGGCACCCTCACCGTGTGTACCACCGGCGACTACAAGCCTTATACCTCGCTGCGCAGCGGCGGCGGCTATGAAGGTATCGACATTGCCATGGCCGAGTCCCTGGCCAAGAGCCTCAACGCCAAAATCAACTGGGTGCCCACCACCTGGAAAACCCTGATGCCGGACTTTCTGACCCAACGCTGCGACATCGCGGTGGGCGGTATTTCCGTGTCGTTGGAACGTCAGAAAAAAGCCTTCTTCAGCCAGTCTCTCGGGGTCGATGGCAAGATCCCACTGGTGCGCTGCGCCGATGTGCAGCGCTACCAGACGGTGGAACAGATCAACCAGCCCCAGGTGCGAGTGATCGAGCCCGCCGGTGGCACCAATGAAGTGTTTGCCCGTGCGCACCTGGGCCAGACGCAGATTCGCCTGCATGACAACGTAACGATTTTTGATGAACTGCTGGCGGGCAAAGCCGATGTGATGATTACCGACGCCAGCGAGGCGCGTTATCAGCAGAAGCTCAAGCCTGGGTTGTGTGCGGTCAACCCGGAGCAACCGATGCAGTACAGTGAAAAAGCGTTTTTGTTGCCGCGCGATGATGTGGCCTGGAAGAGTTACGTGGATCAATGGTTGCATTTGAGTGTGGCGACGGGGGCGTATGCGGGGATTGTGGGGCAGTGGTTGGCTGCGCCTTGAATGCGGGGTGTCAGGTAGATCGGTGTTGATTGTCCGGCCGTCATCGCAGGCAAGCCAGCTCCCACATTGAGATCCTGGGGCGTCAGCCCGGTCCTACGCCTTGATCAACGCTACAAACGCCGCACACGCAGCGCTGCGATACGCGCCCTTGCGACTCAGCAGTGCCGCGGTGCGCTGCGGCAACGGTGGATTGATCACCACGGCATGCAGGCCTGCCTGGGCCTCGGCCAGTGCGCGGGGCAGGATGGTTGCCAGGGGCGTGCTGCGCACGATTTCGATGATCGCGCTGATGGAGTTGGCCTCCATGGCAATCTGCGGTTTAACCCCTTGCTGGTGGCAGTAGTCGTCGATATAGCGGCGGGTGGCGAAGCCTGTGTTCAGTAGCACCAGGGGCTGTTCGAGCCAGGCTGGTTGTGTGCGTTCTGGATGGCTGGCACTGACGACCAGGCTCAGCTCTTCGACAAACAGCGCCTCACAGTCGATCTCCAGCCCATGCTCGCCGGTAAAGCCGATGCCGATATCCAGCAGGTCCTCGCCCAGGGCGGCTTCGATGCGGTCTTGGGTCAGTTCCTCAATGCTCAGGGTGATGCCGGGATACGACGCATTGAAGCGTGCCAGCAGCGGGCCGATCAGGTAGGCGGTGAAGGTCGGCGTCATGGCCAGGCGCAAATGCCCCCGGCGCAGGTCCTGCACGTCATGTATGGCGCGGGTGCCGGCCTGTAGATCCTGCAAGGCCAGCCGCGCATAACGCACATAGGCCTGCCCCGCGTCGGTCAGGCTGACACTGCGCCCGGAACGGTCCAGCAGTGGCGCGCCCAGGCTTTCTTCCAGTTGCTTGATCTGTTGCGACAAGGTCGGCTGCGACACGTGCAGCGCCTCGGCGGCACGCGTGAAATTGCGATGCTCGGCAACGGCCAGCAAGTAACGGATATGACGCAACAGCATGGGCAGCGCTCCAACTATAGGCATGGCTTATAGAAAACATAATAAACCGGTCTTGGACGCTATAGCCGAAAACTTCCATCCTTGCCCCATCAGCGACGCAAGGAGAACCACCATGCAGCATCTCATCGACGGCTTTCGCAAATTCCAACGTGAAGCCTTTACCCCTCGCAGTGACTTGTTCAAACGCCTGGCGACCACGCAAAACCCCGGCACCTTGTTCGTGTCCTGCTCTGACAGCCGCGTAGTCCCCGAGCTGTTGACCCAGCAGGAACCCGGTGACCTGTTCGTCATCCGTAACGCCGGCAACATAGTGCCGTCCTACGGCCCGGAACCGGGAGGCGTGTCGGCCACAGTCGAATATGCCGTAGCGGTGCTGGGCGTCAGCGACATTGTGATTTGCGGGCACTCGGACTGCGGTGCAATGACTGCAATTTCTACCTGCAAATGCCTGGACCACCTGCCCGCCGTGGCCAACTGGTTGCGCCATGCCGAGTCGGCCAAGGTGATCAATGCAGCCCGTACGCATGCCTCGGACGCTGCCCGCCTGGATGCCTTGGTGCGCGAAAACGTGGTCGCCCAACTGGCTAATCTCAAGACCCACCCTTCGGTCGCCCTGGCGCTGGAACAAGGCCGGATGAACCTGCATGGCTGGGTGTACGACATCGAAACCGGCGGCATCGACGCTTTGGACGGGCACACCGGGCGCTTCGTCTCCCTGCTCGACCACCCCAGCACCCGCGCCCACGCCGCCTGAACCTTATTCAACCCAAGAGGACGTCACCATGTTGCAATCCCAATTCGCCCAAACCCCACGCCTGGCCCTGGCCGACACCGTTATCGACCTCAAGGCACGCAAAAACCTGTCGTGGCAGGACCTCACCGACGGCACCGGGCTGAGCCTGGCATTCGTCACCGCAGCCCTGCTCGGCCAGCACCCGCTGCCCAAGGAGGCGGCCGACATCGTGTGCGGCAAACTCGGCCTTGACGATGACGCCAGCCGACTGCTGCAAAGCGTCCCACTGCGCGGCAGCTTCCCGAGCGGTGTGCCGACCGACCCAACCATGTACCGTTTCTACGAAATGCTGCAGGTCTACGGCTCTACCTTGAAGGCCCTGGTGCATGAGCAATTCGGCGACGGCATCATCAGCGCCATCAACTTCAAGCTGGACATCAAGAAAGTCGAAGACCCGGACGGCGGCTCCCGTGCGGTCATCACCCTGGACGGCAAATACCTGCCGACCAAACCCTTCTGATTTGCCGCCAACCGTCTACGCTCTTGGCACACCAACAAGAACGAGGGACGGGTAAATGAAGAGACTGCTCCGATTCACCTGGCTGCTGCTGTTGTGTTGCAGCCAGGTGCATGCCGCTACGGCACAGGAAGCGGATGCCCAAGCCGCCAAGGCCCTGCTGGAAAAAGCCTTGGCGTACTACCACAAGCAAGGTGACAAGGCCTTCGCCGCCTTCAGCCGTCAGGGCGAGTTCATCGACCAGGACCGTTATGTGTTTGTGGTCGATACAAAAGGCGTGCTGTTGGCCAGTGGCGGGCCCTCCTCCGCGCTGATCGGTCGCGATGTGTCCGAGGTGCTCGGGCCCGACCTGCAAGCCTCGTTCAAACAAGCCCTTAGCGTGCCCGAAGGCCAGGGTATCCAGCAGGCCGACTACCGCTGGCAGAACTGGAATGACGGCAAGGTCGAACATAAACACGTGTTTTATCAGCGCGTGGGCGAACGCATCCTGGCGGTCGGTTATTACTTGCCGCGCGCCACACCGGAACAGGCACGGGCGCTGCGCAACAAGGCGGTGGAGGCGTTGGTCAAGGATGAAGCCGGCACGCTCAAGGCGATTAACTCCTTGCAAGGCGGCTTCCTGCAAGATGATCTCTACGTATTCGTGGTGGACCTGAACACGCAGCGCTACGTCGCCCATGGCACCAACCTGCGCCTGATCAACACCGATTTTGCCAAGATCAAGGACCCGGATGGCAAACCGGTGGGTGTGCCGATCCTCCAGATGATGGCTGAACAGGACCAGGGCGAATACAAATACCGCTGGAAAAACCCGGTGACGGGCAAGGTCGAGAACAAGCACGCCTATGTGCGCAAGAGCGGGCATTTCATGGTTGCGGTCGGGTATTACAGCCCCTGATCCTGATCGTTCCCACGCTCTGCGTGGGAACGCCGCCTGGGACGCTCCGCGTCCGCTTATCTAACTTTGTCTTCACGGCCGCGCAGTACCCGATTCGGCATCGCTATCGCAGCGGCCAACCCCAGCAGCGACACCGCCGCACTCACCATCAGCAAATGCCGGAACGTCACCGCCAACTCGTCGCGCAACGCATCCTGCGCCGGGCCGGGTGCGGCGTTGAGGCCGTCGAGCAGTACGTTGCCGGAACTGCCTTCGGCCACCAGTGCGCCGCTCGTCAAATGGGCGAAACTGGAATCGTGCAACAGCGCCAGCAGCAACGCCGACATGCAAGCCACCCCCACTGCCCCGCCCAGGGAGCGAAACAGGTTGGTGGTGCTGGTGGCCACACCGATATCCCGTTGCTCTACCGAGTTCTGCGTCCCCACCAACGAGGTCGGGAACTGCATGCCGGCGGCGATACCGCACAACAACATGAAGACGCTGGTGAGCGCCACCGCCTGGGGCGCGCTGTAGGCCATGCCGAGAATCGCCAGCGGGCTCAACACCGCGCCGCTGAGGATCATCGGTTTATAGCGGCCGGTCACCGAGGTCATGCGCCCGGCGAAATACGCGCCCATCGGCAAGCCCATCGCCAACGGCAGCAAGTGCAGGGCTGCGCTGTCGGCACCAGCGCCGGTCACGGTCTGGTAGCGCAGGGGCATCAGCACCGTCAGGGAAATCGCCTGGAAGCTGGTGACGAAAATCGTGCACCAGCACAACACCGCACTGCGGTTGGCAAACAAGTGCATCGGCAACAGCGGTTCCCGCGCCCGGCGTTCGTGCCACACAAACACGCTTAACGCCATCAGTGCGCAGGCCAGCAACCCCAGCACTTGATCGTCACGCCACGAATGGCCCTGGCCGATTTCAGTGATGCCCAGCAACAAGGCGGTGAGGCCGACGATCATCAGCACCGTGCCGAGGTAATCGATGATCGGCTTGCGCTGCGGCACCGGCAGCCCCACCAGGGTGCGATGGGCCACGTACCAGGCGCCGGCGCCCAGTGGCAGGTTGATCAAAAACACCCAGCGCCACGACAGGTACTCGGTCATATACCCGCCCAGCACCGGCCCGGCCACGCTGGCCACCGCGTACATGCTGCTGAAATACCCCTGATAACGTCCCCGTTCGCGGGGAGGAATAATGTCGCCAATGATCGCCTGGCTCACCGAGACCATCCCGCCAGCGCCGATACCCTGCAGAACCCGCGCCAGCACCAGTTGCTCCATGCTTTGCGCAAGACCGCAGAACAGCGACGCGAGGGTGAACACCCCCATGCCGATGAGCATCATGGGGCGGCGCCCATACAGGTCACCGAGCTTGCCGTAGATCGGCACCGCCACGGTCATCGCTACCATGTAGCCGGAGATCACCCAGGCGAGCAGGTTGACGTCATGGAACTGTGCGGAAATGGCCGGCATGGACACGGCGACAATGGTCTGGTCCAGGGCACCCAGGAAGATCGCCATCATCAGCGCGACCAGGATACTGCGCACGGCGGGAACGGTTGGAGCGGGCTGATTGAGGTGTGTCACGGCAGAACCTTCGAGCAGGGCCCACAGGCAACGGTCACCGGTGGGAATGCTCGATACGATAGCAGGCTATTCGATAGGCTCGTAAGGAAGGCCGACGTAATTTTCTGCGATGGTTTTACGCCCAGCCTCAGAGCGAATGAAATAGTCCAGTTCGCTTTCGGCAATACGCTGGCTGAAGTCATCCGCCTGGGGAAACTGATGCAGCATCGAGGTCATCCACCAGGAAAACCGCTCGGCTTTCCACACTCGGCGCAGGCAGATTGCCGAGTATTTTTCCAGCAAGTCCAGGCGCCCTTCGCGGTACACCTTGAGCAAGATGCGGAACAATGTGCTCACATCACTGGCCGCCAGGTTCAAGCCCTTGGCACCGGTGGGCGGCACAATGTGCGCGGCATCGCCGAGCAGGAACAGGCGCCCGTACTGCATGGGTTCCACCACAAAGCTGCGCAGCGGCGCGATGCTTTTCTCGATTGACGGGCCGGTCACCAATTGTTCGGCCAATGAGCCGGGCAGGCGGTTTTTGAGTTCATCCCAGAAACGTTCATCTGCCCAGTCTTCCAGCTTCTCTTCGACCGGCACTTGCAGGTAGTAACGGCTGCGGGTCGGCGACCGCATGCTGCACAGCGCAAAACCCCGCGCATGTTTGGCGTACACCAGTTCGGCATGTACCGGCGGCGTGTCGGCCAGCACGCCCAGCCAGCCGAAGGGATAGACCCGTTCGAACACCTTCAGCGCTTGCGCCGGTATCGACTGGCGGGCCACGCCATGGAAACCGTCGCAGCCGGCAATGTAGTCGCACTCCAGGCGACAGGCTTGGCCTTCATGCTCGAAGGTCAGCCATGGCTGTTCACTTTTCAGGTCATGGGGCTGAACATTGGAGGCTTCGTACAGGGTAATGGCACCCGCGGCTGCGCGGGCGGCCATCAGGTCGCGGGTGACCTCGGTCTGGCCGTAGATCATCACCGACTGGCCGCCGGTCAAGGCCTTGAGGTCGATGGAGGTGAGTTGGCCATTGAGGGCAATATCAAACCCGTCGTGCACCAGACCCTCGGCGTCCATGCGTTGGCTGACGCCGGCTTCGCGCAGCAGGTCGACCATGCCCTGTTCCAACACACCGGCGCGGATACGGCCTTGTACGTAATCGGCGCTCTGACGCTCTAGAACGAGGGTCTGGATGCCAGCGTTGTGCAGCAGTTGGCCGAGCAGCAATCCGGAAGGACCGGCACCAATAATGGCGACTTGGGTTTTCAGGGTTTTCATTATTTTTATGACCTTCAAGCTTCACGCGAACGTATGGAGTGAAAGAGTTGTCATTGCTCTTGTGGCTGACATTTTTCACTTGAGTGAGGCTCATAAGAAGGTGAAAACTGCGTCAAAACCTGTGCTTTTCGCCAATCGGGGCGATTACCGAACCATTATCCTGAGTATCGGATTGAAACCATGACCAAAACCGCGATTCCGGTCTTCAAGCTTTACGGGGAAAGCCAGCAGTGGCCGACTCCCGATTTGTTGCACTGCGAAACCATTTCCCGGCGCAGTCGGGAATACCAGTGGGAAATCCAGCCCCACCGGCACGCGGACCTGTGCCAGTTGCTGTATGTGCACAAAGGCCAGGCACAACTGGAAATCGAGGGCCAGCGCACCACGCTTAACGAGTCGAGCCTGCAAGTGCTGCCACCGCTGTGCGTGCATGGCTTTCGTTTTTCCGAGGATGTGGAAGGGTTTGTGGTAACGCTTTCGGCGCCGCTGGTCAGCCACTTGCAGGCGCAACTGGGCTCTCCCGTCGATGGCCTGCACACACTTGGCAGCTACCCGGCGGGCAAGGACAGCGATTACTTGAACAGCCTGTTCGTACGCTTGCAGGACGAATACGCCGATGACCAACCGGCACGGGACATGATGCTGCACGCCCTGGTCAGCGTGTTGTTGGTATGGGTCAGCCGCCAGGCGATCCAGCGCCGCCATCCACGCGCGCCGCGGGGTCGTGAGTACTTTCGGCGGTTTACGCAACTGGTCGAACAGCATTACCGCGAACACCCGAAGATTGAAGACCTGGCCCACAAGCTGGGCATCTCGGTCTCACACTTGAACGGGACGTGTCGGGAATTGGGTGGACAACCGGCGTTGCAGATCATGCATGACCGCCAATTGCTGGAAGCCAAGCGCCTGCTGACCTACACCAGCATGACCATAAACGAGATGTCCGAAGTGCTGGGTTTTTCCGACCCGACCAACTTCTCACGGCTGTTTCGCCGCAGGGTCGGGTTTTCACCCAAGGCGTTTCGTGAACAATTGAAGGCAGAGCAGCCTACCTGAGCGCACTGAAACTGCCGGTGCGGGGAACGCATTGGTCCTGATGGCAGCTGATAGCGAACGCCGCTGGCTGCATGCGCGTTTGCTCGACGCGGTAGGCGGCAGTCCCATACAGCGCTGTTGCCAATGCGCAGAGGGTGAAAATTGTCAGGTACTTTCTGGTTTTAATGCTCATGGCACAGACCTCTGAACGGATCTACAGGGTGCTGTTTAAAGCATAGGTCAACTTGCCCTGATGCGATGCCATTCAGCGCGCTTATTTCAGCTCAAAGCCCGACATCCCAACCCGGCTCTTCAGGAAAGCGCAGCACCAGGAAATCCAGGAGGCTACGCAACGCCGAAGGCATGTGTTTGCGTGAGGCGTACACCGCATAGATGTTCATTTGTCGTGGCTCGGCGTGCGGCAGCAAGCGCACCAACTCCCCACTGCGAATCAGCTCGCCGGCCTGATAACTGGGCAGCATTGCCACCCCTGCCCCGGCCAGCGTCACGCGCATTAACGTGCTGGCCTCGTTGGCCGTGATATTGCCGTGGACCGGCACCGACACGTGCTCTCCGTTTTCTTCGAAATGCCACAGGCTCTTGCCGAAGTAGGAGTGAGTCAGGCAATTGTGCCGGGCCAGGTCTTCGACTTTCTGCGGCGCCGGATGCTCGCGCAGATAAGCCGGTGTGGCGCACACCACCGAGCGACATACGGTCAGGCGCCGGGCGATCAGGTTAGGGTCCAGATCATTGCTGGTGCGGATCGCCAGGTCGATGCGCTCGTCCACCAGGTTCACCGTGCGATCAAGCATCTGCAAATCCACCGTCACCAGGGGGTAAAGCTTGACGTATTCGGCAATCGCCGCGCCCAGCTGCGCTTGGCCGAACGAGGTGCTGACGCTCAGGCGCAACAGACCTCGGGGTGCATCATCGGGTTCGCTGACGGCGGCCTGCATATCCCCACACAAGTCCAACAATTGCCGGCAACGCGGTAGTGTTTCCCCCCCGGCGGCAGTGAGGCTGAGCTTGCGCGTGGTGCGGTGCAGCAGGCGTGCACCCACCCAGTCTTCCAGCTCCGCCAGGTAACGCGAGACCACCGGGCGCGACAGGTCAAGGTGGTCGGCGGCGGCGGATTGGCTGCCCAGGTCCACCACGGTGACAAACACGCGCATTGCTTGAAGACGATCCATGATTTGCCCGCTTTTAGAAACAAACTATGTCCCAGCATCGCATTTTTTGTCGCGTTTTATGCAACTAAGCTCTGTGCATCCCTTATCTATGGCAGGAGCTGCCCGATGTTCTCGACCTTCAAACGCTTGACCCTGGCCACCGCCGCCCTGGCCTTCGCTGCCCACGCAGCGGCGGCAGAGCTGAAACTGGACGTGTACAACCCAGGCGAAGCCGCGATCTTCCCGGTCAGCTCGGTGCTGGTGAGCGGCGAGAAAGACGCGATCCTGGTGGATGCGCAATTCGGCAAAGGCCAAGCCGAGCAACTGGTGCAGAAGATCCGCGCCAGCGGCAAACGCCTGACCACCATCTACATCAGCCATGGCGACCCGGACTACTACTTCGGCCTGGACACCCTCACCGCCGCTTTCCCCGACGCCAAGGTGCTGGCGCCGCAGCCGGTGGTCGACCATATCAACGCCACTGTCGCCGACAAGCTGGCCTTCTGGGGCCCGAAAATGGGCGCAGACAAACCGGCCAAGACCCTTGTACCGCAGGTACTTAAAGGCCACAGCCTGACCCTGGAAGGACAGCAGCTTGAAGTGGTGGGCCTCGACGGCCCGCAGCCAGATCGCAGCTTTGTGTGGATCCCGTCGATCAAGGCCGTGGTCGGTGGTGTGGTTATCGCTGAAAACATCCACGTCTGGATGGCTGATACCCAGAGCGCGCAATCCCATAAAGACTGGTTGGCCACCCTCAAGCGCATTGAAGACCTGAAACCGAACACCGTGGTGCCAGGCCATTACCTGGGCACGCCATCGCTGGCCTCGGTCAACTTCACCGCCGATTACATCAAGGCCTTCGACCTCGAAACCGCCAAGGCCAAGGACTCCGCCGCCCTGATTGCGGCCATGAAAAAACGCTACCCCACCCTCGCCGACGAAAGCTCGCTGGAACTGAGCGCCAAAGTCGCCAAGGGCGAAATGAAGTGGTAACTGGCTTTAAACCTTAACCCTGTTGGAGAACATCATGAGCAAGATCGCAATCATTGGTGCCACTGGCCGCGCCGGTAGCCAACTGCTGGAAGAAGCGCTGCGTCGCGGGCATACCGTCATCGCCATCGCCCGCAATACCGACAAGCTGGCTGTGCGTCCTGGCGTTACGGTCAAACAGGTTGATGCCTTGGATGCCGAAGCCTTGCAACACGCCATCAGCGGCAGCGACGTGGTGATCAGCGCGGCGCACTTCGCCACGCTTCCCGCCAGCGCCGTGATCGGCCCGGTGAAAAAGGCCGGGGTGAAACGTTTGTTGGTGGTCGGCGGCGCAGGTTCGCTGTTGTTGCCCGGTGGCGGGCGCGTGATCGACAGCGAAGGGTTCCCGGCTGAATATAAAGCTGAAGCCAGTGCCGGGGCTGACTTCCTGGAAACGTTGCGTCAGGAAAAGGAGCTGGATTGGACCTTTCTGTCGCCATCGGCCCTGTTCGACGGCACCGAGCGCACGGGCAAATTCCGCCTGGGCAAGGATGAGCTGCTGATGGACAGTGACGGCAATAGCTCGATCAGTTTTGCCGACTTCGCCATCGCCATGCTGGATGAAGTGGAAACACCGAAGCATTCGCGCCAGCGCTTTACCGTCGGTTACTGACCCAACGCTGACTTGCCTTTTTTGTAGGAGCGAGCTTGCTCGCTCCTACATAGGGCGATGTACGGGCAAGCCAGCTCACGCACGGGCCTCACTCACCAACCAATCCATCAGCGCGACCAACCCAACCGACGGTTCCTTCCCCGGCGGATACACCAGGAAATACCCCATCCCCGTCGACACCCGCAGTTCAAACGGCATCGCCAACCGCCCCGCCTTCAGATCCTCGCCAATCAGCGCACTGTCGCCCATCGCCACCCCGGTGCCCTGGGACGCTACGGTCATTGCCAAGTCCAAGGTTTCGAAGTGGTGCCGTTGGATGGGATCGCTCAAGCAGGCATTGGCAGCCTTGAGCCACAACGTCCAATCGCGCTCGTCTCGGGTCGGGTGCAACAGTACCTGATGCTGCAAATCCTGCGGCGTACGCAAACTGCCCAGCAACCCAGGCACGCAGACCGGCGTTAGGCGCTCGTCGAATAAGTGCCGCGCCTCGGCGGACTGCTCGGCGATGGGCCCATAGATCACCGCCGCGTCAAACGTCTCACGACGAAAGTCGACGTTATAGGCCACCGTCGTGGTGAGCTCCACCGGCACATCCGGGCGCTCTTTTTGCCAGTGCAGCAAGCGCGGCAACAACCAGCGCATCACGCAGGTGGACGCTTTGAGCTGCAAGGTGCGGCGCCGGTCACCGATGTGCTCCACCGCGTCAGCGAGCAAGCCAAACACCTGTTGCGCGCACGCCAGCCATTCGCGCCCCTCCTCCGTCAGGCTCAAGCCACGCGCCTGGCGCTGAAACAAGGCATAGCCCAACTGGCTTTCCAACCCGGCCACCTGCCGGCTCACCGCGCCCTGGGTGATGTGCAGGTGTTCGGCGGCACGGGTGAAGTTGCAGCACTGGGCCGTGACCCAGAAGGTGTGCAACGCAGGTAACGGTGGGAGGCGTTTCATCGGGGCGCAGCCATGACGGGAGGACATGGCGAGTATGACTTTTTATCGATTGTTGCCGCCACCGGCCAACCGCTCCAATAGCGCTTCGATCCCATCACAAGAGCGACCTGTATGGCGACCTGCGGCGAAGTATTGGTGCACCTCCTGGAACGCTACGGCGTGGACCACGTATTCGGCATTCCCGGCGTACACACCGTGGAGCTGTACAGGGGCTTGGCGCGCTCCAGTATTCGGCATGTCACCCCGCGCCACGAACAGGGTGCCGGCTTCATGGCCGACGGTTATGCGCGCACCTCTGGCAAGCCCGGCGTGTGCTTTATCATCACCGGCCCCGGCATGACCAATATCACCACGGCCATGGGCCAGGCCTATGCCGACTCGATCCCGATGCTGGTGATTTCCAGCGTGCAAGCACGCAGCCAGTTGGGCGGCGGGCGCGGCAAGTTGCATGAACTGCCGAACCAGAGCGCGCTGGTGGCCGGGGTGGCGGCGTTCTCCCATACCTTGATGTCAGCGGCCGAACTGCCCGCCGTGCTGGCGCGGGCGTTTGCGTTGTTCCAGGCTGGTCGGCCGCGCCCGGTGCATATAGAGATCCCCCTGGATGTGTTGGTGGAAAATGCCGACGCGTTGCTGGGCAGCACGCCTGTCAGCGTCACCCGAGCCGGCGCAGCCCCGGCTGCCATTGAGCAGATGCGCCAGTGGCTGGCTGCGGCCAAGCGCCCGCTGATCCTGGCCGGTGGCGGCGCCATTGACGCCGCCACCGAACTGACCCACCTCGCAGAAACCCTCGGCGCGCCCGTGGCCTTGACCATTAACGCCAAGGGTATGTTGCCCGCCGCGCACCCGCTGCTGATCGGCTCCACGCAGACACTGCCCGCCACCCGTGCCTTGGTGGCTGAAGCTGACGTGGTATTGGCGATCGGCACCGAGTTGGCGGAGACCGACTACGACGTCACCTTCGCCGGCGGTTTCAACATTCCCGGAACGCTGCTGCGCATCGATATCGACCCGGACCAGACCGTACGAAACTACCCGCCCCAAGTGGCACTGGTGGCCGATGCGCGCATTGCCGCCCAAGCCCTGCTTACCGAAATCAACCGCCAGCCGCCGGCGCCGCGCACTGCCGACTGGGGTGCAGCACGCGTCGCCCGTTTGTGGGCCGACCTGGAACCTGCCTGGGACGCTGCGACGCGTGCGCAAACCCGGTTTCTCAACGCGGTTCTGGAGGAATTGCCCGGCGTGATGTTCGTGGGCGACTCCACTCAACCGGTGTACAGCGGCAACCTGACCCTGAACCTCGACCACCCACGTCGGTGGTTCAACGCCTCCACCGGTTACGGCACCCTGGGTTATGCCCTGCCCGCCGCCATGGGTGCCTGGCTCGGGCGCGGCGATGGCCAACCGGTGGTGTGCCTGATCGGCGACGGCGGTTTGCAATTCACCTTGCCGGAACTGGCCAGCGCGGTGGAGGCCCGTACTCCTGTGATTGTGCTGTTGTGGAATAACCAGGGTTATGAAGAGATCAAGAAGTACATGGTCAACCGTGACATCGAGCCGGTGGGTGTGGGCATCTACACGCCGGACTTTATCGGCGTGGCCACGGCCTTGGGTTGCGCGGCAGAAAGCATCCGCGGCATCGAACATCTTCGCACCGCATTGCATGCTGCTGCTGATCGCCAGGGGCCGACGCTGCTTGAAATCGACCAAGGGCGGTGGGAGTTGACGAATCTGTAATCCCGCAACGCTGGACCTGTGGCGAGGGAGCTTGCTCCCGTGACGCCCTGCCAGCCAGCGCCCAATGCGCGCTTACCTCACCCCTCGGCATCCGCATTTTTTCAATAGCCCCTGCGACTTTCTGATTTGCCCCGCTGCACGCTCCATGGCCTGATTCGCCCTTGTTCATTCAAGGCAGGCCCATGGAAAACGTTCAGGCAAAATCCACCTCCGCACTATGGCTGATGATCAGCGTAGTGCTCGTCGCTCTCAACTTGCGCCCCTCGATGGCGGCCGTGGGGCCCTTGCTGGCGTCGATTCGTGAGGATGTGCCGCTAAGTTTCAGCAGCGCCGCCTTACTGACCATGTTGCCGGTCATGGCCATGGGCCTGGCGATGTTCTTTGGCATGGGCCTGGCCAAGCGCGTGGGCGAGCATCGCAGCATTGTGCTGTCGCTGCTGGTGATTGGGCTGGCGACCTTGTCGCGGTTGTTCCTGGATTCGGCACTGGAACTCATCGTGAGTGCCATCGCGGCGGGAGTCGGCATTGCGCTGATTCAGGCATTGATGCCGGCGCTGATCAAGTCGCGGTTCAGTGCCAATGTCTCGTTATTCATGGGCCTGTATGTCACCGCGATCATGGGCGGCGCGGCTCTGGCTGCTTCGTTCTCGCCGTTGGTGCAAGCCCGGACCGGCAGTTGGCGTATCGGCCTGGCTATCTGGGCACTGCTGGCGTTGTTTGCCCTGGTGTTCTGGTATGCCCAGCGTGCGGCACTGCCGCCGTTGCCTCAAGCCGGCTCGGGCCCTCAGGAGGCTTTTTTCAGCAATCGCCGCGCCTGGTTGCTGGCGATCTTTTTTGGCCTCGGCACCGCGTCCTACACCTGTGTGCTGGCGTGGCTGGCGCCCTACTACGTCGAGCAGGGTTGGAGTGAACAGAATGCCGGCTTGCTGCTGGGCTTCTTGACCGCCATGGAAGTGATCTCCGGCCTGGTCACCCCGGCCATCGCCAACCGCCGCCAGGATAAGCGTGGCGTGGTGGCGGTGTTGCTGGTGCTGATCATCCTGGGTTTCTGCGGGCTCATTCTCAGCCCGCAACACTGGAGCCTGTTGTGGCCATGCCTGCTCGGCCTGGGGATTGGCGGCCTGTTTCCGATGAGCCTGATCCTGTCCCTGGACCACCTCGACAACCCGCGCCGCGCCGGTGGCCTTACCGCGTTTGTGCAGGGCATCGGTTATCTGATCGCCGGCCTGTCGCCGCTCATTGCCGGCATAATCCGCGACCAATTGGGCAGCTTCGAATGGGCCTGGTGGTCATTGATGGCAGTGAGCGGGCTGATGCTGCTGATCGTCATGCGTTTCAACCCGGCGCATTACGCACGCCATATCCGCTGACGTCGTATTACAAACATTTTTTGTCCCACACAAAACATTGAAGGGTCCTACAGAGCTTTCTATTGGTACGAGCGTTCCGTTAACATTTTGCTCAGTCTTGTACTGAGTTCGGTACAAAGGGTTTACGGACGAAACCGATGCTAAACAGTAACTTGCTCAGAAAGCTCGATATGCAGGATTTGATGGTGTTTATCGCCGTCTACGACCAGAGCAGCGTTACCGAGGTGTCTGAAACGCTATTCGTCAGCCAGTCCACCGTGAGCTATAGCCTGAAGAAGCTGCGCACCAGCTTTGAAGATGAGCTGTTTATCAACACCCGCGCAGGCATGCGTCCTACGTACAAGGCCACCACCATGTACGAGCACGTGCACAAGATTCTGGAAAGCATCAACCTGTGCCATGCCGGTGGCCAAGCTTTTGATCCGACCCAACAGGCCGTGACCTTCAATGTGTGCGCGCCGGAATATTTCGAACAGTTGATCCTGCCGCGCCTGCTGAAGCGCTTCGACCATGCCGACCTGCCGGTAATCGTCAATGTGCAGAAGCTGGAGACCGACATCCCCGCCGACGACCTGCGTGAAGGTCGCCTGGACCTGGTGATCTGCTTCGGCCCGCACTTTCACCGCGCTCACAAAGACTTCAAGACCCAGATGCTGTTGGAGGACGACTTGGTCTGCGTGTGCGACCAACGCTCAGCGCCGAGAGAACAGGCGTTCAGCATGCAATCCTTCGTTGAGCGGCGCCACGTATTCCCTACGCCGTGGACCTCCGACACCAACATGATCGATGGCTGGCTTGCGCGCCAGGCCCGCAAGCGTCAGGTGATTGCACGGGCCAACAGCTACAGCGCGGCATTGAAGATGATTGCCGGCACCGACTTCATCGTCACCTTGCCCCGCCGCGTGCAAAAGTTACTGGCACCGGCGCCGGCATTCGGTGTTTGCGAAGCACCTAACGGTTTGCCGGGGTTCACCCTGGATATGCAGTGGAACGAAACCAGTGGGCAGGACAGCGCCAATACCTGGTTTCGGGAACAAGTGGTGAAGGTGTGTGCGGATCAGGGTTTGTTATAGGAACGCGCCTGATCAAGCTCTCCACACCCTAATCAGATAGCCAGTGACGTTCGGCGCTTAGTGACAGCCTGTGACGCGACATCCCGAGCGACAGGGCAATCGATATGGCAGTCTGCTATTACTTTGACCATCCACGCCAGAAACTGCTTTACGGCACCTGAACGCTCACGCCCCGGCACGCATACAGCTGAAAACTGCGCGCCCGGAATCTTGATGTCGGGTCTGTAAGGAATCAGCAATCCATTCGCAACATAGTCTGCCGCCAAGACCGTGCTCGCCAGCGTCAAGCCATGCCCGGCAATAGCGGCCTGGAGCGCAAAATGCTCATCGTTGTATTCACGATAGACCGCGTTTGATAGCCAACTTTCATGATTCGCAGCCGCGCACCAGGACGCCCAACTAATTGAAGCGGGCGATGACGTCGCCCAACGTATATTTATAAGTTTCAACGAAGTTTTAACTTCCTCTTGCCTCCAGTGGGCATGAGAGAAAACACCAAACTGTTCGCGCATAAGCGCGTGGCTGTACAAGTCTGGAAAATCGCGAAACCCACAACGAATAGCTAAATCAACAGATGAGTCACGAAACAAATCCACCACTTCATTACTGGTTTCAACACTGACATGAATGTCTGGATGTTCGCTATAAAATTTCGCCAGCCGAGGGATCAACCATAAAGACGCAAATGCCGGCGTGGTAGAAACTCGGAGTGTGTTGGAGTCGGCGGGTGGCTTGAGCGAAGACATACTACCGCTTATATCCAGAAACGAAAGATGCACCTTTGAATATAGCCTCTCACCGTTCGCTGTGAGTTGAACACCGTGGGGAGTGCGCACAAAAAGCATACTACCCAGTAAGTTTTCAAGTGCTTTTATTTGTTGTGATACTGCCGCTGGGGTAACAAACAACTCTGCGGAGGCTGCTTTAAACCCACCGAGTCTTGCGGCAGATTCAAATGCACGAATGGCTGTCAACGGCAATTTTGCGAACATTAATCAATCCCCCTTCCATGGTAAAAAAACTAAGCCAGGCTTACTTTATCTGATTTGCCTTCGCTTTCATAGAAGTGAATTCTAGGCTACGCCACCTAGCCGGTAACAGGAGGCGCGTCGATCGAGAATGTCGAGTCCATACTGACTGCGCTTGCGGATTGACGAAATTCTTTAGTCTAACTAAATGACACTGGCCTATATACGGTCTATCCCTGAGTGCACTTCAGCGTTCATGGAGTAGGTCTCGTTGCGCCTTTTTTAGAGCACATGGTGCATTCATGGAAAAGAACATACCTATCATTGACGTCGGTAGTTTGACGCAGGGAGCAGAGATATCACCACGTCTAGTAAAGGAGATCGACAACGCGTGCAGGGAGGTCGGATTTTTCACCGTCGTCAATCACGGTGTAGATAACACGCTTATTTCAACTGTCTTCTCTCAAATAGAATCGTTTTTTGACCTGCCTGTTCAGGCCAAGGAAAAAATCGAAATTCATAAATCCCCCTATATGCGTGGCTACTTTAGCGAAGGCGCTGATAAGTCGGATGGCATATTGGGCGATGTCAAAGAGGGTTTTGACATGGCCGCGGACTTGTCGCTTGACGACGAGTTCGTAAAAGCCAAATTACCTTTTTACGGCCCCAATGTATGGCCAGAGGAATTACCCGACTTCAAGCTTGCGATGAGGGAATATCACTCGCAAATGCTTGCGTTCGGAAAAAAACTGCTAAACGTGTTTGCCCTTGCTCTCAATATGCCGATCGATTACTTCGATGATAAATTCAAGAAGCCGATGGCCCAATTGAGAGTCCTGCGTTATCCCTCCACCCAATATACGCAGGGAGCGCCGATGGGTGCTGGAGAGCATACAGACTTCGGCTGGATAACCATGATCTCGGAAAGTGCCACCGGGGGGTTGGAGGTACAGAGTGCCAACGGCACCTGGATCAAAGTCAAACCCATCCCAAATGCCTTTGTCGTCAATGTCGGGGATCTAATGTCTCGCTGGACGAATGACCGTTACAAGGCAACGCTGCATCGAGTGATAAATACCTCCGGCAAATTACGCCATTCGGCGGCGTTCTTTATGGACCCAGACTACACCGCCAAAGTGGAGTGCCTGCCCAGCTGTTGCGCAGACGGCAGTCCTGCGAAATACGGAGCGATCATCGCGGGTGAGTACATGGACCAGAGGTTCTTGGAAACCACCACATTTCGTGAACTTGAACCCAACTAGTAGGAGTATTGAACGTGCTAGGTAAAGAATACACATTCTATCTATCAGCGATCGTAGCGATACTGGGCACCGTGGGCTATCACATGCTCATGAAGAAAATACCGTCTACGATCAACCCCTTGGTTTCAATTGTCAGTATTTATGTGGCGATCGTTATCCTGTCCACCTTGATGTTGCCGTTTTTTTTGGGCAGTGGAACGTTACTCGCGGGCTTGAAGCAAATGACCTGGCTTCAGGGAGGCATCGCGTTTTGCATCTTGATGATGGAAATCGGCTTTTTGATGATGTATCGCAGTGGATGGGACCTCAGTACGGGCAATATCGTTACCGGCGCCATTATCAATATTGCGCTCGGCTTCATCGGGGTATTTCTGCTTAAAGAAGGACTCTCTTATTTAAATATTGCCGGTGTTTTATTGTGCATCGTCGGCGTGATACTGATCGGCTACAAATCCAGTAGCAGCGAACAACCCGTGGACGCGGATACGCACGCTACGGTCTCGCTAGTACCACCTTCACTGGTGCCAGATGCAACAGCAAAAGAACCCTAGCCAGCCGTACACCTGCAATACATCTTTGGCATTGTGTATGCACACATATTCAAACCCCGCCGTTAGTTCCACATGCGCACGGAAGTGATTACACCTGTCCAGGCATGATCGGTTGTTCAATGCTAGCCCCCAAACCAGCTCAATAAGCGTTTCAGTGATTTTGCTCTTGAAGGTGATGAGATGTCTTTACTGTATGCTGATAATTATCTGCGCGCCATCAAAGACGCCAACGTGAAAACCCTGCTTATTTCAATAGCTAAAGAGCGAAGACTGTTGCCATCGGTGATGATACTAAGTGCAATAGCATCCTTCACTGTAGGGGGCATATTCCTGGCGTATACTCAACAGATCGTTGCGGTACTCGGCGCGATTATCTTGATTGCCCTTGCCAAAATCTGGTCCTGGTACCTGAGCCACGATTGCGCGCACAATTCTGTTTTCAAGTCGAAGAAAGTCAATTCTGTCATCGGAGAGTTGCTGTCTTTCCTTAACGGCCTCTCTTTCTTTTCATTTGAAGCCTATAGAAAAGATCATGTTCGCCATCATGCCGAAAAAATTGATATTGGTGGGTTCGATAGTGGTCACTTTGCTGTCGCTCACCCGAGGCTATTCAGTGCAATCATTGTTGCAGAAAAAATATATCTGCCCGCCTTCTACTATGTGATCAAGCTTACCAATATTTACTCCGTGATATTCAGTGGCAGCAGGCGCGAAGTTGCAAGGGGTATTGGAAGCCTGTGCATTTACGTTGTAGCCTTCGCTACGTTTGCCCGGTTCTCCCTGATACTTGTGGTGGTATGGCAAGCCTCCTCCTTCCTTAGGATACACATCGTACGATTCGTCGACTGTTTCCAGCATTCTTTCCAGCAGGTGTATACAGCGGGAGAAAAGCTAACCCATGGAAAACACTACGAAATCCAAAATACCTTCTCCGTACCGGTGGCAAGAAAGTTTACCTTCCTCAATCTGATTATTTTGAATTTTGGTTACCACGCGGCCCACCACTGCTTTCCAACATGCCCTTGGTATATGTTGCCACAACTGGAAGCTGCCATAACCAAACAGTTGAGGCTTTACGGAATAACGGACACAAGAGAAGAAAGCACGCCATTCTTCAACTTCATGACTGCCTATCATCGTGGGCGGTTATCAAGAATCATCAGCACCGATGAAGGACAACCCTATGATGCTGATGGCCAATTTAACACCCATCACTTCACCGGTGCGTACACAGATAAGCTCTTAGGTTGAGTCACCCACTCAGGTCGGGCCTTATCAAAGCATGGACACTGTCAGGTCGTGGATACGGAGACCCCCACCTCAGCGCTTGAAAGTCGTAACTTACTTATAACTCAACTCATGACAAATCAATCAGATCTATAAAGGAGTGCGTGTGGACGATTCATGTGCAGACGCCAACAGCTTCTGGCTGACGGCTGTTGAAAAAGAGAGTATTCGGGACGCGCTCATAGACATTTGTTACGAGCCAACGGGCGGGCGAGACTACATCCACCTCATTCGCATGAGCGCTTATCAAAAGTTTCCCGCGCGACTTCTAAAAAAGCTTGAATCACTTAAAGATGACGATGCTTCTTATTGTGTATTTGAGAACCTTCCGATTGATGACACATTTGGCAGCCCGCAAGGCGACGCTAATAGCTTGAACTTCAAAAGTGGTTATCTTTCTGAAAATGTGCTGGTTGCCCTGGGCAGTTTGATAGCGGAGCCCTACTCCATCAAGCATGAGGGGCCAAAACTGGTCAATGACTTGGTACCGCATCCGGAGGCCGTAGGCGAGTATACCGGCAACGGTTCGGACCTGGAGTTGGACCTGCACACCGAAAATGCCTTTCAGGCTTATGACTCCCGTGGAGACACCTCGCCGCTGGCTCTTCTGCTTCTCGGCGTTCGCGGTGACCCTGCCGGGGTGGGCCCGAAAACCTGGGTGGCCGATGCGAGGGAAGCCCTTCAGGTTCTGGAACAGGCCGATATTGAAATCCTATATGGCAAACATTTCATCATTCGTCAGCCCTACCGCTGGAGGAACAGTGCCGCAGGCGCGAAAGAAACTCATGTGTACCCAATTCTGAGCGGCCCGCTGACTCACCCTAGAGTCACTGCTGCGTTTTACCCGGACATGGTAATTGCCGCTGATCACGAAGCACAAAATACCCTGTTGAGGTTTTACAACGCGCTTAAAAGCGTAGCGCGGCCGCTGGACATTCAACCTGGCAAGTTGGTGTACATCAACAATCGTTTCATGCTCCATTCGCGTGACAAGTTCACCCCCAGTTTCGATCCAGAGGGGCATGCGTATCGTTGGATCCAGCGTTTGTTCATCACGAACAACTTGTGGAACTTCCGTTCATTCAACAAGTGTGGCGCGCGGATCTTCGAACCCGTTACTCGATGATATAAAGAGATAAATTAAATGTCGAACCATAAGCCATATACATCAATTATTCATAATATAGGCACTTTCCTCACGGGTGATCTCGCGTCTCCACTCATTACAGCAGATACCCTCGTCAGTGTTGATGGAATGATCACCTACGTGGGTCAGGCAGCAGATGTGGATTTTTCACACGCTGACCTGCTGATTGACGCCAAACAGAGCACGGTCATGCCAGGTTTGATCGACAACCACACTCACCCGACACTGGGTGAGTACAGCCCGCGCTCTGGCAACCACAATTGGATCTGGCACTCCTTGCAGGGCGGCGTGACGACCATGATCTCTGCCGGGGAAGTGCACGTTCCGGGGCTACCGACCGACAGGGTCGGTACTATCGCCATGGCAATCGCAGCGCAGCGCTCTTTCTCCAATGCGCGCCCTAGCGGAATAAAAATGGAAGCCGGCGCGCCACTGCTCAACGATGAATTTTCGGATGAGGATTTCGCCGCAATGGTTGCTCAAGGCATCAACCAACTGGGAGAGGTCGGGATAGGCCCGGTCAAGTCAGTCAGTCGTGCAGCTGAATTGGTCAAGATGGCTCGCAAACACGGCATGACTTCCATTACCCACACGGGCGGTCCTTCAATTTCTACCTCCCAGAGCATGGGTGCAGAAGAGATCCTTGAAATTGCGCCCGATATCATCGGGCACATCAATGGCGGCTATACCGCACTGGCACCCAGCCAAATCAGATGCCTGTGTGAAGGCTGTCTGGGTGCCCTGGAAATCGTACATAACGGCAACGAGTTCGCGGCGGTCACCACCCTGAATTACGCACGAGAAATGAACCAACTGGACCGTATCGTCATTGGCACGGATTCTCCTGCCGGATGTGGGGTTCCCGCGCTTGGCATGCTCAGGGCAATTGCCTTGCTCAGTAGTTTCGGCGACGTTCCACCGGAAAAGGCCGTCTGTTTCGCAACGGGTAACACCGCCAAGGTGAGAAAGTTGAATCGGGGGATTCTGGGCGTCGGAAGAGAAGCCGACATTCTGATCGCCTGTGGGCCTTTGGGAGGAGCGCAACCCAGCGTACTTGGAAGTTTCAGCAGTGGTGACCTTCCAAGTATTACCTCGATTCTGATCGATGGGCGCCTGGTCGTGAGGCAATCCAGGAACTCGCCACCGCCATCTGTCACACCTGAAATAACTCTGCGTACCTAATAGCAGCGTCCCGAAAGGGACGTCGCCTCGAGAGCACTCATATGCATAGAATTCTGCCCGAAATTACGCGCAGAGGGCCTACCGTACTCGCATGCGGTTGCGCAATTGGATTGGCTATTCCCTATCTTGCAGACTTGGCGAGGCCATTGCTCCCCGTCATGGTTTTCATATTTGTTCTGGGCACTCTCCTGCGTATTAACAACGCTGAAGTCATCACTGCAGCCAGAAACTTGAAAATATCCCTGATATTTCCAGCCCTGATGGTGGTGGCTTGCCCTTATATTTTTGGAATGCTTTCGCTCTACCTCACCGGCAATCAAGAACTTTCCCTTGCGATAGCCATCGCTGTTGCCGCCCCGCCCGCCAGCGGAAATGCAGCCGTCGCGAGAATGCTCGGGCTTGACCCTTCCATGTCACTGGTGACTGCGCTCTGCTCAATGGCAATTATCCCTGTCACCGCTCCGCTGATACTCCACCTATTCGCTGATGGCCTTTCACTCTCCTTGAACCCCGTTGATCTGGCGATCAGACTGGCCGTGTTGATAGGAGGCGCCGAAGGCGCTGCTATTTTGATACGTCGTTTTTCGCACACCTTCGTCGCCACGCACGGCCTGGCTATTGACGGTATTGTCGTCATCGCGCTTTTCCTCTTTGCAGTAGGCACGATGGCGGGCATGCAGCAGGTAATTCTGGAGACCCCGTCGTTGGCCATCTCGATGATCGCCATTGCCTATTGCATCAACGTCTGCCTGCAGCTCCTCATGGGCTGCTTATATCCCGGGTCATTGATCGCCAAGTTCACCATGGCACTCAACGGTGGCAATAGAAATGTTGGACTATTATGGTCTGCTCTTGGTGTCAGCTTATCGCCCACAATGGCGTTGTATTTTGCATGCTGCCAACTGCCTATTCACACCATGCCGAAGATACTGCAGTTTGTTTTACCCAGAGTTGAAAGCTATTTGAATAAACTGGTTTTAAGCAAGAATCGAATCTGAGCTATTACTGCCTGGAACTGCATAAAAATGATACTCACGCCAGAAAATATCAGGCAGATTGCCGAACGCTCTTCGCTGGAGACTACTGCCTGCTCTTGTATTCGGGGCTTGTCGCAGGGGTGGGAAACCTTACCCAAAACACTCGAGGCGAGCAGCCTGTTGCGCTTCATAGGCGAAATCCCGACCGATAGGGCACAAGAACTCAGCCTTGAGGAATACCACCCGAACGGTACCCATTTCTGGTCTGAAGACGCGCCTATCTGCTTTGATTTCTTTCCTTATAATATTTCAAGCGTCTGGGGCTGTAAGTGTTGCGCGCGAGCATTCCTCAGGTTTACGGAAGCAGGCGCCTATCACTCCGAACAACGCATCCGTATTTTGCGTGCGTCGCTGATTGGCAACCCCGTTCAAGAAGAGCACGTTCAGGATTAGCCGTTCTTGAGGCGCCCCCCTCCTTCCCCTAGCACGGGTATAAACCTCAGGCTTTATTCGCTACCAACCCGCGATCACTCATGAATGCCTCCAGCCGCGAGCGCATCCAGCGTTCCGCCGGGTCTGTGTCAACGTGGCTGAGCCACACCATGGACAAATCCAGGGTCGGGGTTTCGAACGGGAACGGCTCGCAGAACAGATTCCCGCTGGCGGCCATGGCCTGGGCGGTGTAATCCGGCAGGCTGGCGATCATGTCGGTGCCGGCAAGCAAGGCCGGCAACGAACTGTATTGCGGCACCGAGAGCACTACATGGCGTTTGCGGCCCACCTCTGCCAGCCACTCATCGGCAAACCCGGCCACATTGGCGGTGTGGGACACCAGCACGTGAGGCCGTGCGCAATATTCGTCAAGGGTCAGCGGGGTGTCCGAGGCATCGGCGCGCAGCAGGCACGGGCGGATGTGCCGCAATAGCTTGCGCTTGGCATTGGCCGGCAACCCGCGGGTCTGGGTGATGCCGACGGTAATATCGCCAGAAGCCAGCAGGTCGGGAATGCGCCAATAATCCACATGCTGCACCACGAACACCACCTGCGGCGCTTCCTGACGCAAGGCCCGTAGCAAGGGTGGCAGCAGGCCGAACTCAACGTCATCGGACAGGCCGATGCGGAAAGTCATGGTGCTGATGGACGGGTCGAAATCATGGGTCAGGCTCAGGGCCGAAGACAGCGAGTCGAGGGCCGGCGACAGGTGCTGGATGATCTCCTCGGCGCGCGCCGTAGGCTCCATGCGATGGCCGACACGAATAAACAGTGGGTCGTTGAACAGGGTACGCAGGCGGTTGAGGGCCGAACTGATGGTCGGTTGGCCGAGAAACAGCTTCTCCGCCACCCGCGTCACATTGCGCTCGAGCATCAGTGCTTCAAAGACCACCATCAGATTGATGTCAGCCTTGCGTAATTCATTGCGATTCATCGGCGCCTGCCCCTTTCCCCAAGACAAGCGGCAGTTTAGGAAGGCTGCGGGGCTGCGTCTATGTGCGTACTGCTCAATAAACGGGTTGGGGACGGTAAATCTGCGTTTGAAGGTTGCCGCTGCGCTTAAAAATGTGGGAGCGGTTACCTGACTCAAGGCTTGAGCGGAAACTCCTGGTCACGCTCGGAAAGCTCGGTGCCGTCGTCCGGATGCTTCCAGGTTTGCGGCTTTTCGTCTTCGCGCTGCCGCCGGGGTTCTTCACGCTCCGGCTCGTTGTGCTGCTTGTGTTCGTTGCCCATAACGGCCTCCGCCCATAAGAATTGGAAACAGCTTCAAGCATAGGACACGACGGGTTGTTTTGAAGCCGGGACGGATTGATAGCCAACACGCATCAATTCATCCAAATTAGTCACTTATCATTTCTAAATGTGTCAGCCACTATCCCAAGTCTTAAGCGAAACAAGCACTTTAAAAAGAACGCTGGAGACACAAAACCATGACGACCCCTTCCCGGCCTGCGGCTGCCCCCTCGAAAGTAGGCGCGGTATTGCGCGTTACTTCGGGCAATTTTCTCGAACAGTTCGACTTCTTTCTGTTCGGTTTCTACGCCACCTATATCGCTGCCGCGTTCTTCCCGGCCGCTAATGAGTTTGCGTCATTAATGATGACCTTCGCCGTGTTCGGCGCTGGCTTCCTGATGCGTCCATTGGGCGCGATTATTCTGGGTGCCTACATCGATGACGTGGGCCGTCGCAAAGGCTTGATCGTGACCTTGTCGATCATGGCCAGCGGTACGCTACTGATCGTACTGGTGCCGAGTTATCAGACCATCGGCCTGTGGGCGCCGTTTCTGGTGCTGTTGGGGCGCCTGCTGCAAGGTTTCTCGGCCGGTGCGGAGCTGGGTGGCGTGTCGGTGTACCTGTCCGAAATGGCCACGCCGGGCCGTAAAGGCTTCTACACCAGTTGGCAGTCGGGCAGCCAACAGATCTCCATCGTCGTCGCCGCGGCCCTGGGTTATGGCCTGAACGTGTGGATGGAACCTGCGGTGGTGGCCGATTGGGGCTGGCGTATTCCGTTCGCCGTCGGCTGCGTGATCATTCCGTTCATCTTCGTGCTGCGTCGCAACCTGCAGGAAACCGAAGAGTTCGCCAACCGCAAGCATCGCCCGACCATGCGTGAAGTGATGGCGACCCTGGTGAAGAACTGGACCGTGGTCATCGGCGGCATGCTGATGGTGGCCATGACCACCACCGCGTTCTACCTGATCACCGTGTACGCGCCGACTTTCGGTAAAACCGTGTTGCACCTGAGCACCTCGGACGCCTTGCTGGTGACCTTGCTGGTCGCGATCTCGAACTTTTTCTGGCTGCCGATCGGCGGCACGTTAAGCGATCGCTTCGGCCGTAAACCCGTGCTGATTGCCATGACGGTGCTGACTGTCCTTACGGCTTATCCGGCATTGTCCTACGTGGTCAACGCACCAAGCTTTGCGCACATGCTGGAAACCCTGCTGTGGTTCTCATTCCTGTATGGCATGTATAACGGCGCGATGATCCCGGCGTTGACTGAAATCATGCCGGTGGAAGTGCGTGTGGCGGGTTTCTCCCTGGCCTACAGCCTGGCGACAGCAGTGTTCGGTGGCTTCACGCCAGCGATCTCCACCTGGTTCATTCACATCACCGAAGACAAGGCTTCACCTGCGTATTGGATGATCTTCGCCGCACTGTGTGCATTGTGCTCGACCCTGGCGTTGTATCGCCGCGCCAATACCCGTGGCCAAGTCATGCAGGAGGCTGCGCAATGAAGCCGCTGCTTAAGACCCTCGCTGCTGTCGTCCTCGGCACCCTGGCGCTATCAGCCCAGGCCGAACAACTCAAGGTCATGACCTCGGGCGGCTTCACCGCCGCGTATAAATTGCTCGGCCCGCAATACGCCGAGCAAAGCGGTGACACCCTCGACACCATCCTTGGCCCGTCCATGGGCAAGGCGCCGGAAGCGATTCCCAACCGCCTGGCCCGTGGCGAGCACGCCGATGTGGTGATCATGGTCGGCTATGCCCTGGATGAGTTGATCAAACAAGGCAAAGTCGACCCCGCGTCCCGCGTGGAGCTGGCGGACTCGCGGATTGGCCTGGTGGTGAAGGAAGGTGCGGCCAAACCTTCGATCAATACCGACGCCGAGCTCAAGGCTGTGTTGAGCCAAGCCAAGTCGGTGGCCTATTCGGATAGCGCCAGCGGCGTTTATGTCGAGAAGGAATTGTTCAAGAAACTCGGTATGCCGGCCAAGGGCACCATGATCCAACGCGTGCCGGTGGGCGAACAGGTGGCCAAGGGTGATTACGAGGTCGGCTTGCAACAAGTGGCAGAATTGTTGCCAGTCAAGGGCGTGACGTTTGTGGGCAAGATCCCGGAAGACGTGCAGTCCGTTACCCGTTTCGCCGCCGGTATTCCAGTGAACGCCAAACACCCTGAGCAGGCCAAGGCACTGTTGCAGTTCATGGCATCGCCCGAGGCCCAGCAGGAGGTGCAATCCACCGGCCTGGACTCGGTGTCACGCTGACCGGAACGGCATCTCCCGCACCAGTCGCTCCAACTCCAGCGCCGCCGGTGGCAATGTCCGCCCGCGGCGCTTGATCAAGCCCACATTGCGCAGCACCTGGGGCTCCACCAGCGGCACACTGACCAGAATCGGATGAGTGTGCGCCGGCATCGCAATCGACGGCACCATCGCTACGCCCAACCCTGCCTCCACCAGCCCGATCATCGTGGTCACGTGGTGCGTCTCGCAGATACTCGGCTTTTTCACCCGCACCCCTCGCAGGGCCTGGTCGAGCAGGAAGCGGTTGCCCGACGTCTTATCCACCTCGATGTAGTCATGCTCATAGGCCTCGGTCCAGCTCACGCTGTCACGCCCAGCCAGAGGGTGATCACGTCGACAGGCCAGCACGTAGCGCTCCTGCAGCAGCAACTCGAATTCCACCTCATCGGCCAGGCTGCCGCTGAAACTCACGCCAAAGTCCGCCTCGCCACTGGCTACCGCATTGCACACCTCGCCGGCACTGGCATCCAGCACCCGCAGGCGAATCTTCGGATATAGCTTGTGGAACTCGGAGATCACATGGGGCATGAAGTAGTACGCGGTAGACGGCACGCAGGCGATGGTGACATTCCCCATGCGCGTCGAGGCGACGTTGCTGATACCCATCAGCGCGATGTCGAGATCGTCGAGCATGCGCTCAACCTGGGGTAAAAATGCACGCCCGACCATGGTCAGGCTGACCCGTCGCGTGGTGCGTTCGAACAGCTTTACATCCAGCGCGGATTCGAGCTTTTCGATACGCCGACTGAGGGCCGGTTGCGAGATACGGATGGCCTCGGCAGCGCCACGAAAACTGCCCTTGTCCACCACGGCGCGGAAAGCTTGGAGGTCATTGAGGTCGAAGTTGATGATCACGGGAGGCAGGCCAAAGGTGGTCGAGGTGGCGAGCATTATCGTATGGGAGCCGGTGGGACGCCATGTGTGCCTAGATGGTTTGCCGAGATCATCCTGTTACACATATGAAGTCATACATATCAGCAGGTTATCAGCCACCTACGGCAACGCGATCGCCAAAACGGGTCAATACTTTCGGCCTGACCTACACAACTGGAGACGTAGCAACTCATGGAAACCTACCCCTTCTGGATGGACGACGAGGCGCCGGGCATCGGCATCGATCAGTTGCTTCTTGCATCGCGCCAATGGTCGAGTAGGATTGAATCCCACTCACCTCAGGCGGATACACCCATGCGCTCAACCCAGCAAATGAGCATCACCTTGCCCCTTGAAATGGCGGCTCTGGTCAAAGCCAAGGTGGCTGCTGGCGAATATGCCAGCGAAAGTGAAGTGATTCGCGACGGCCTGCGGGCGTTGCTGGCGCGTGATCGTGCCATGGAGGATTGGCTCAGAGCCGAAGTCATCCCCGCAGCGACCGCCCTTGAGGCGAAGCCTGAGCTTGGGTTATCGCCAGAACAGGTCCGCGAACATATGGCCGCCAGACGTCAGCGCAAAGGCACAGGGGAAGCGTGAGCTACTCGGTAGTTTTTTCGCCCGAGGTCTTGGCGCAACTCGATGCCCTTGAAGACTACATCAGCGATGTCGGCTCCCCTCCTGTAGCGGCGCGTTTTATCGACAATCTTGTCAGCTACTGTGAAAGCCTTGCCCTGTTTCCCTTGCGTGGCATGCGCCGTGACGACCTGCTGAAAGACTTGCGCATCACTCACTATCGTCGCAGCACCATTATTGCTTTCAGGGTGAAGCCTGACTTCAAAACGGTATCGATAGTGGGGGTGTTTTACGGCGGGCAAGACTACATGGCGTTGTTGCACGCAGATCAGAACGAGCACCCGACAAGGGCTGAAAAGCCTGCTGAAAACTGATCAGCAGGCTTTTAGCGTTCAAACACCCTTTAATAAAGGGCCTGAAAGCGCGTTCCAAGCCGCTGGTGCACCGAAAAACGCCTGGGCATTACTGTCCAACGTTTCCAAGTGATACCCGCCTTCCTGCACGATCACGCAGGGCAACCCCAGCGCACGGATGCGGGCTCCCAACCGCGCAAAGCCTTCCCGCGTCACCGCGACTTTGCTTTGTGGGTCCAGCTCATAGATATCGAAGCCCAGTGACAACACCAGCACATCCGCCGAGAAGTCCTTCACCGCTGCCAGGGCCTGCTCCAGCTTTTCAAAGAACACCGCTTCGCTGGCACCATGGGGCATCGGCAGGTTGAGGTTGTACCCCTCGCCGGCGCCACCGCCTTTTTCGTCGGCAAAGCCTGCCACGCCAGGATAGAAGTTGGTCGGGTCGCCGTGGATCGACACATACAGCACGTCGTCGCGGTCGTAGAAAATTTCCTGGATGCCTTGGCCGTGATGCATATCGGTATCGAGCACGGCGACACGCTGGAAACCCTGGCGCAGTGCTTGCGCAGCCACGGCCGCATTGTTGATGTAACAGAAGCCACCGGCCGCGTCGAAGCGGGCGTGATGGCCCGGCGGCCGGCACAAGGCGTAGGCGGCAGGGGCGCCGTCGAGGATGTCTCCCGCTGCGGCGATGGCGCTTTGGGCTGACCAATAAGCCGAGCGCCAGGTCAACTCACCGATGGGGCAACTGCCATCGGCCAGGTAGCGTGCCGCCTGGGCCAGGATGCCGCGCAAGGCATTGGGTTCACGCACGAAGATGTTGGACATGACTTCGTCGCCCCAGTCTTCGGGGATTTCTTTCCAGCGCTGGTGAGCTTCTTGAAGAAAAGCCAGGTAGTCGCCGCCGTGCACGGCGAACAACGGATCCATACCGTAATCAGTCGGTTGCTGGATATCGAAGCCCAGGGTTTGCGCAGCCAGCAGC
This sequence comes from Pseudomonas sp. PA-1-3F, assembly GCF_021609665.1. Classification (NCBI taxonomy): domain Bacteria; kingdom Pseudomonadati; phylum Pseudomonadota; class Gammaproteobacteria; order Pseudomonadales; family Pseudomonadaceae; genus Pseudomonas; species Pseudomonas sp. PA-1-3F. Next base: position 52,988 of record NZ_WJZD01000024.1, read on the forward strand.
AAGTTGCGCGCTCGCTCGGGAACCTCCTGGGGCGTGCGCATCTGGCCGCGGGAATAGTAGCTACGCGGGTGATGCAGGAGTTGTTCGGGGTGAAAAAACGTCTTCATGAGTTGCTCCTGGATAAACACAGAACCTGTGGGAGCTGGCTTGCCTGCGATGGCGGTGAATCAGGCAATACATTGCTCTCTGACAGTGCGCAATCGCAGGCAAGCCAGCTCCCACAGGGGGGCGGCGTCGGCCTTTAGAAATGAACATGCCCGGCGCGTTTCAAGACGGCGTTTAGCAAGACATCGGTACCCTGGCGCACATCGTCGGGCAAGACATCCTCGGCTTCGTTGTGGCTGAGGCCGCCGACGCAGGGGATGAAGATCATCGCGGTGGGGCAATAGCGCGCCAGGTGAATCGCATCGTGGCCGGCGCCGCTGACGATGGTCTGCTGGCTGTAGCCCAAGCCGTCCACCGCAGCCTGCACGCAAGCCACGCACTCGGCGTCGAACGGCGTAGCCGGGCTGATCCAGTGAGGCGTGATGGTGACGCTCAGGCCACGGTTGTCCGCGATAGCCTGCAGGCGTGCACGCACTTGCTGCTCCATGGCGTCGATGTCGGCGTCGCGGTGATGGCGCAGGTCGACGGTAAAGTTGAGCAAGCCGGGGATGGTGTTGCGCGACGACTTGGCGATGCTCAGTTCACCCACAGTGGTAAGGCCCTGCGGGGCAAAATCGGCAGCGAGGTTTTCCAGGGCCTGGATCATTTTTGCCGCGCCGTACAGCGCATCTTTACGCAACGGCATCGGCGTGGTGCCAGCGTGCGCGGCCATGCCTTCGACCCGTACATCGAGCCAGCGAATCGCTTGACCACCGGTGACTACGCCGATGCTGTTGGCGTTGTCTTCCAGAATCGGGCCTTGCTCGATATGCGCTTCGAAATACGCATCCACTGCGCCACCCAACGGGCGCTCACCGTTGTAGCCGGTGGTGCGCAACGCCTCGTTCACGCTGATACCGTCTACATCAGCGGTTGCCAGTGCCATGTCCAGGGCAAGTGTGCCGGTGAACACTGCCGAGCCCAGCATCGCCGGGGTGAAACGGGCGCCCTCCTCGTTGGTCCACACTGCAATTTCCAACGGCTTGCGCGTCTGGATGCCGTGGTCGTCGAGGCTGCGGATGACCTCCAGGCCAGCCAACACGCCGTACACCCCATCGAAGCGTCCGCCTTCGGGCTGGGTATCCAGGTGGCTGCCCATCATCACCGGGGCGGCGTCATTGTCGGTACCCGCGCGGCGGGCGAACAGGTTGCCGATGGCATCCATGCTCAACGTCAGGCCGGCTGCTTTACACCAGTGGCTGAACAGCTCACGACCGGCCTTGTCTTCAGCGCTCAACGCCAGGCGGCAGCTGCCACCGCGTGCGGTCGCGCCGATCTCGGCCATGTCCATCAGGCTACGCCACAGGCGCTCGCCATTAATCTTCAACATTGCTGACTCCCTCAACTGTGTGCCATTTCCAGGCGGTGGGCCGTGGCATGGCGGCGGGACAAGGCCAGTACGCACACCAACGAAACCGCCGCGATCACGCTGTAAAACACTGCCATCGGCCACCATTGGCCCAAGTATTGATGGGCCAGCCAGGTGCCGATCAACGGTGTCAGGCCGCCGGCCAGCGCGCCGCATACCTGGTAAGCCAGGGAGATCGCGGTGTAGCGCACACGGGTTTCAAACAGGCCGCTGACAAAACCTGCGATGACGGCGTAGAACGACGCCATGCACACCACCGCCAGGGCAATGCCGAGGATGATCAACGGCGCCTCAGCGCTGCTGACCAGGACGAACATCGGGTACGGCGAGGCCATTGCCAGCACGCACATGGCGCACAGAAACGGTGTAGCGCCGACCTTCTCCGCCACCCAGGCGGCCAGCGGCTGGACGCAGAACTGAATAATGGCGACGAAGAACAGGCATTCCAGAATCAACGAGCGCGGCAGATTAAGTTGCTGAGTGCTGTAGGCAATCATGAAGGTGTTGGTGAAATACACGCCGGCAATCCCCAACGTATTGGCGCCAATGCACAACAACAGTGGACGCCAAGCGGTCTTCATCACTTCCAGCACGGGGGCTTGGTCCTGCTTGATCGCTCGCGCTTTTTCCGCCAGGGCCTTGTCTTCGAGGAACTCCGGCGACTCGTTCACACCCAGGCGAATCGCGAGGCCGACGATCAACAGCAAGGCACTGGCCAGGAACGGCAGGCGCCAGCCCCAGCTGAGCAGGTCCTCTTCAGGTAAACGAGTGACGGCACTGAACGCTAGCAAGGAAAGAATCAAACCGGCCGGGCTGCCCAACTGCGCGAAGGATGCAAAGAAATTACGCCGCCCTTTCGGCGCGTGCTCGCCAGCCATCAACACCGCCCCACCCCACTCGCCGCCAACCGCAATACCCTGCACCACCCGCAACAGGATCAACAGCACCGGTGCGGCAGCGCCGATCTGGGCATAGGTCGGTAACAGGCCGATGCACACCGTGACCACGCCCATCATCACGAGGGTAATCACCAGGGATTTCTTGCGGCCGATGCGGTCGCCGATATGACCGAACACGATGCCGCCCAACGGCCGCGCAAAAAAGCCGACGGCGAAGGTGCCGAACGCGGCCATGGTGCTGAACAATTTATCGTCGGAGGGGAAGAACAGTTGACCGAACACCAGCGCTGCAGCGGTGGCATAGATGTAAAAGTCGTACCACTCGATCATGGTGCCGATAAAGGCGGCGGCCGCAGCACGGCGAGGCTGCGGCGAAGCGGAAGGCTTCATGGGGCTGGCTCCTTTGTTTATTTTTTTGGCAGGAGAAAGTCAAACCGGTGCGCTCTGGTGGCGCTCGTTAAACCCGATTTTTCGGCCAGGGGCTATGATTAGTCAATTTTCTATTTATTATCTTGATTATAAGAACTGCTTATTATCGAGCGCCGCCATGCCCGAATTCCGCCGCGATATTCACCCTCTGCTCAATGACCGCCTGGACTGGAACCTGCTGCGCACCTTCCGCGTGATCGGCCAGGAACTGAGCATCAGCCGCGCCGCCGCCCGCCTGCATCTGACGCAACCGGCCATCAGCCAGGCGCTCAAGCGCCTGGAAGAACAGCTGGATTGCCAGCTCATCCTGCGCCGAGGCCCGCGCTTCGTGCTCACCGAAGCCGGTGAGCAGATCTTCGCCATTGCCGGAGAGATGTACGGCCAGGTCTCGCAGATGAGCAACGCCCTGCAAAAGCCGGGTGATGAAGTGATCGGCAAAGTGCGCTTGCTGATGATCAGCCGGATTAATTCCGACACTTTCGATGACTTTCTCGCGGGTTTTCATCGCGAACATCCACGGGTCGATCTGGAAGTCGAAGTGATGCGCAGCTCCGACATTGTCGCCGCGCTGCTTGAAAAAACCGCGACCCTGGGGCTCAGCCTCAATCGCCGGCCACAACCGCGCCTGGAACAGCATCTGTTTCTGCGTCAGCGTTATGCGTTCTTTTGTGGAAAACACCACCCATTGTTCGGACGCACAGGGTTAGTCGAAGGGGATCTGCAATCGGAGAATTTCGTGAGTTTTACCAGCGACCAGATTGGCGGCATGTTGTCGCCGCTGACTATTTTCCGTGATCAGCAAGGGTTTGGCGGGCGGATCGTGGCGTCATCCTCCAGCCTGGAAGAAGTGCGGCGATTGGTCATTGCCGGGTTTGGCTTGGGCTGCTTACCCACTCATGTGGTGGCGGACGATGTGGAGCGCGGGCTGCTGTGGCGGTTGCCGCCGGATGAGGGGATTGCGGATGTGGATATTCATCTGTTGTGGAACCGGGAGCAGAAGTTGAGTCGGGCGGAGGGGGTGTTTATTGAGTGCCTTCTGGAACGGTTGGCCGAAAAATGATTGCTCACATCGATAGCACTGATGATTACTATCGAAACGAGCGCCTGAACGATTGCCGACACTGATTCCTATAATCGCCCCACATTCCCTCCTCGCCTGGCTTCAGGCGACATTCCTCCCGGAACCCAATCCCATGCCAAGCGCGAGCCAGGCCCCTAGCGGGCATCCTGAACATAATCAACAAAGCGTCAAACAGCAGTGGTTGGCGATTCTTTCGGTCGCCGTGGGTGCCTTTGCCCTGGTGACCAGTGAATTCCTACCGGTGGGCGTACTCAACGACGTCGCCAGCGATCTGGGCATCAGTGCCGGTCACGCCGGATTGATGGTGACATTGCCCGGCATCATGGCTGCCCTCGCCGCGCCGTTTCTGTCGGTCAGCATTGGCGCCATGGACCGTCGTTACTTGCTGATCGGCCTGACATTGGTAATGATCATCGCCAACTTGGTGGTGGCCTTCGCTAATGATTTCAGCCTGCTGCTGTTCGGCCGCGTATTGCTCGGCATCAGCATCGGCGGCTTCTGGGCCACGGCCATTGCCCTCAGCGGGCGGCTGGCGCCCAAGGGCGTGGGCGTAGCAAAGGCCACCTCGATCATCATGATGGGCGTGACCCTGGCCACCGTTCTGGGCGTGCCTGTGGGTACTTGGCTCAGCGGCCTGATGGGCTGGCGGATGACCTTCCTGGTCACGGCGTTGGTGGGCATTCCGGTGCTGTTGGCGCAAATCTTCCTGCTGCCGCGACTCACCCCTGAGAAAGCCATTCAGATCCGTGACCTGCCAGCTTTGTTTATCAACCCACAAGCGCGGGTCGGGTTGATCGCCGTACTGCTGATCGGCCTGGCGCACTTTGCTGCGTATACCTATGTCGCGCCGTTCTTTAAACACAGCTCCGGCTTCGACGGGCCAACGATTGGCTCATTGTTGCTGCTGTATGGCGTGGCGGGCGTGCTGGGCAATGTGTTCGCCGGCTTCGCCGCCAACCGCAGCGTACGCAACACCCTGCTGCTGGTCGCGCTGATGATCGGTACCAGCACTGCACTGTTCCCCTACTTCGCCACCGGTATGACAGGCGCCGTGGTGCTGATCGCGCTCTGGGGCTTTGCCTTTGGCGCTTTCCCGGCCTGCGCCAGCATCTGGATGTTCGTGGTGGCGCCCAAGGATGTGGAACGAGGCATGCCGCTGTTCGTGGCGCTGTTTCAGGTGATCATTGCCCTGGGCTCGTTCTTTGGTGGACGGATCGTCGACCAAATGGGCAGCGCGGTGTTGTTGAGCCTGGCCACTGTGTTGGTGGGGTTGGGGTTTGCGACCGTGCTGGTGTTGGGCCGCAAGGTGAGCAACAGCTTGGTGGCGCAGCCTGCCTGACCGAGTTGTAGGCGCAAAAAAGCCTGCTGAGCGTTGAGTTCAGCAGGCTTTTTTCGTTTCAGGGAGCAGGTATTTATTTGGCCGTGGGGAAATCACGCTCCAAGACAGCGTCCACCAAGGCTTGCGCGTTCTCGATCAATTGAGCCAGGGCCATGATCACGGGCGACTTCGTGCTGACTGGATCTTCGGCGCATTGGTAGGCGGATTGAAGGGCGGATGAGAGGGTTTCGGTGGCGTTTATAAGGGTTTCTTCGGTGCCGACATCATCGGCTACGCAAAAGATTTTGCGTGCATGCCCTTCGGTAGAATCAGCGGTGATCTTATTCATGATGTAACCCCAGCCAACGCAACCCTGCACGAAAACTGCCGAACCTGCACAACGTAAGCACCTGTTTCGGAAAAGCTTGGTAACCAGAACCCCACCAGGAACCTTGTGTGCATAAGCCTGCAAGCTAGCCTCAAAAGGTCGCCGCCGTGGCGACATACTGTCAAGGGTGCTGATATGCCAACGAGATATCGCGATGCGGTCACTGGTGAATACGTAACAGAGCAAGAGGCGAAGAGAAGACCAAGGGAAACGGTGAAGGAAACCGATAAAAAGCGCCCGGCAAAGCCGACGGCCAAGAAGTAGGATTAACAGATGAGAGCGACTGCCGTATGTCCAGACAGACTTGCCAATGAAACCCGATTGCTCCAATGTAATGACCAACGTCATTACACAAGGAGCTATCCCTTGGCATCTATCAACATCCGTATCGATGACGACCTGAAAACTCGCGCCTACCTGGAGCTGGAGAAGCTCGGTGTCACCCCTTCCGAACTAATACGCCAGGCGCTGCAATATGTTGCCGAGCGCGGCCAGTTGCCATTTAAGCCTGTGCTGATGACTGAAGAGGATGAAGCCTTGATGGCGACCGTACGTGAGCGTCTTGCATCGCCTCAACGCGTGAGGGTTTCTTTGGATGACCTATAGCCTTGATTTTGATGCGCGTGCATTGAAGGAATGGCAAAAACTCGGAGACACCCTCCGTCAGCAACTCAAAAAGAAGCTAGTCGAAATTCTGAACAACCCACGTATTGAAGCTAATCGCCTCCATAGCCTGCCTGACTGCTACAAGATCAAACTGCGTAGTAGCGGGTACAGGCTGGTGTATCAAGTGATCGATCAGGAAATTACGGTGTTCGTGGTCGCCGTTGATAAACGTGAGCGTGATCAAGCTTATCGCAAAGCGTCTGAGCGCCTTGAACAGCGCTAGGCGGGACTACAATAAATCCCTGAAGCAGCCGTTAATAACGGCTGGAAACGAAAAAGCCCCGCAGCTTATTCAGCTACGGGGCTTTTTCTATGTAATGGCGGAGAGATAGGGATTCGAACCCTAGGTACCGGTGAAGGTACAACGGATTTCGAATCCGTCCCATTCGGCCACTCTGGCATCTCTCCAACGGCGCGCATCATAACAGCATGATTGATGGATGCAAAGCGCAGAAGCGATTTTTTTCCGTGCTATCAGACGCTTGCGTCGATTACAGCGGTACGCCGAGACGATTGGCGACTTCTTCGTAAGCTTCGATCACGTCACCGAGGCCCTGGCGGAAGCGGTCTTTGTCCATCTTCTTCTTGGTGTCCTTGTCCCACAGGCGGCAGCCATCCGGGCTGAACTCGTCGCCCAGGACGATGGAGCCGTCGTGGAATACGCCGAATTCGAGCTTGAAGTCCACCAGCAACAGGCCGGCGTCGTCGAACAGCTTGGTCAGCACGTCGTTGACCTTGAGGGACAACTCCTTCATGCGCGCCAGTTGCTCAGCGGTACCCCAGCCGAACGCCACGACGTGGGATTCGTTGATGAACGGGTCGCCCTTGGCGTCGTCCTTCAGGAACAGTTCGAACGTGTAAGGGTTGAGCTTGAGGCCCTCTTCCACGCCCAGACGCTTGACCAGGCTGCCGGCGGCGTAGTTACGCACGACGCATTCCACCGGGATCATGTCGAGCTTCTTGACCAGGCACTCGTTGTCGCCCAGCAGTTTGTCGAATTGGGTCGGGATACCGGCCGCTTCGAGCTTCTGCATGATGAAGGCGTTGAACTTGTTGTTCACCATGCCTTTGCGATCCAACTGTTCGATGCGCTTGCCGTCGAACGCCGAGGTGTCGTTGCGAAACAGCAGGATCAGGCGGTTGGCGTCGTCGGTCTTGTACACCGACTTGGCTTTGCCGCGGTAGAGTTCTTCACGTTTTTCCATGATGGGCTCCGCTTTGAGTAAGGTGGGCTAGGCGATGTGTCGCCAGTCGAGCCCTGAATCTTGATCGGCCAGTTGCAGCCAGTCCGGGTCGCACCCGAGGGTGTCGACAAAACATTGCCGGGCAAGCGTCGGCAGGTTGTTCTTGCTGCTGAGGTGAGCCAGGACCAGGTGTTGCAGGTCTTGCCAGCCCAACTCATACACCAGGTATGCGGCCTGGTGGTTGTTCAAATGTCCCAGCTCGCCGCCCACCCGTTGCTTGAGAAAGTAAGGGTAGTGACCGCGTGCCAGTAGATCCCTGCAGTGGTTGGACTCGATCATCAAGGCATCGAGGTCCCGGTAACCGTCCAGCACCCTGGCGCAGTAGGAACCCAGGTCGGTCAGCACGCCGAAACGCCGCTGGCCGTCACTGAATACGTATTGCGTGGGCTCCTGGGCATCGTGGGCAACCGCGACGACATTGATGCTTAGGGCACCGATTTGCAGTTGCTCGCCACCGGCCAGAAAACCTGCCGGCTCAACGGGTTTGCGCATCCCGCGCAACGTGCCACGACTCAAGTACACCGGCAGATTGTAGCGCCGAGACAGCAAACCCACGCCATGCACATGGTCGGCATGTTCGTGGGTTACCAGAATCGCGCTCAGTTGCGTGGGGTGAACCCCCAGGCGCAACAGGCGCCGCTCGGTTTCCCGCAAGGAGAAACCACAATCGACCAGCACGTACGTGTCATCATGGGCGACCAGCGTACCGTTCCCTTGGCTACCGCTGCCGAGAACGGCAAAACGCATCGGATCAGCCCAGGTTGTCTTGAATCACGCCCAACACTTTGCGCGCTGTTTCAGCTGGCGCGACGGTGTTGATGTTCTTCTCGACGGTGACTTGCACGCTTTCGCCCACCTTGCTCAAACGAACCTGGTAACGCTCGGCGCGGGTTTCGATCTCTTCCTTGGTCGGCGCGCTGCCGAACAATTTGCCGAAGAAACCTGGCTCGTCGTCTTTCTTCTCGGCCTTTTCAGCCACGTTGATGTAGTACAGGCCCAGGCTGCGGTTGATGTCTTCAACGCGCCAAGGGCCCTGCTCCAACGCGCGGCCAACACTAGCCCAGGCGCGGTCGAGGTCTTCACCCAGGTTCAGCACGACGTTGCCGCTGCCGTCTTCGGTGAGGCTGACGCGGCTAGGGGTGTCGTAATCACGGGCGGCGAGTAAGGATACGGAACCGCCCTTCTCGGAGATACGGCTCATGCTGGCCAGCATCTCGTCGACCAGCGCGGCGTCGACGCCGGTGTTAACCGAGCGCGGCGTGAAGTCGACGTCAGCCGTGCTGCCGGCAGGCCGCTCGGCGCTGACGACATAGACTTCGCTGGTATTGCGCTGCACGCCGGGCTCGATGCGCACACGCACACGGGCTTCGCTGTCGGCGGCTACACCGCCCGCCAGCAGGCGCTGGGCCATGTTGGCGGACAGCTCGCGACCTTGCTGCCATGCGGTGGTGAACTCACCGGTCTGCGGGCGTTGCTGGTCGAGGCGGAAACCGTTGTCCTGGAAGAACTGCACCGCCACCGGCCAGACTTCGGCAGGCGGACGCTGAGCCACGATCCAGCGGTTGTCGCCGCTTTTCTGCAGGCTGTAGTCGCTGGCATCGGCCACGGCCATAATCGGCTGTGGGCGTGGCACTACGTACTCACCCTTGACCGTGTCGTCGGCGACGTTGCGTGGAATCGGCAACAATGGGTCAAGGCGCTTGGCGACATTGACATCAGGCGGCAGTTGCATCGGTTTGGTTGCTTGCGCTTCCAGGTAATCGCTGCCGCGGTCACGGAAGTAGCCTTCCGGGCCCCATACCCAACCGCAGCCACTGGTGCTGGAGATAATCAAGGCAAGTGCGGAAAGTCCGGCCAATCGCTTCATGCGTAGTGCTTCCTCAATTAAACCAGGACGCCGGACTGGCGCAGGGCCTGTCGCAGCGGTTCGTGATAGGCTTCGCTGAGGGGGGTGAGCGGCAGACGGATACCGTCCGGCATCAGGCCCATCTCAAACAGCGCCCACTTCACGGGAATAGGATTGGATTCGATAAACAGTGTCTTGTTGAGCGGCATCAGCTTTTCGTGGATGGCGCGAGCGGTGGCTGCATCGCCCGCGATGGCGGCGGCACACATATCGCTCATGGCGCGCGGGGCCACGTTGGCGGTCACGGAGATATTGCCCTTGCCACCCAGCAGGATCAGCTCGACAGCGGTGGCGTCGTCACCGGAATACACCAGGAAGTCGCTGCTCACGCCGGCCAGGATGTCCTTGGCGCGTTGCAGGTCGCCAGTGGCTTCCTTGATGCCGATGATGTTCGGCACGGTGGACAGGCGGATCACGGTCTCGGCCTTCATGTCGCACGCGGTGCGACCCGGTACGTTGTAGAGGATCTGCGGGATCTGCACGGCTTCGGCGATGGCTTTGAAGTGCTGGTACAAGCCTTCCTGGGTCGGCTTGTTGTAGTACGGGGTTACCAGCAGGCAAGCGTCGGCGCCAGCCTTCTTGGCGTTCCTGGTCAGCTCGATCGCTTCACGCGTCGAGTTGGCGCCCGTACCGGCGATCACGGCAATGCGGCCCGCAACGCGCTTGACCACGAACTCGATCACCTGGATGTGCTCTTCCACATCGAGGGTGGCCGATTCACCTGTGGTGCCGACCGCCACAATGGCGTTGGTGCCCTCTTGCAGGTGGAAGTCCACCAGTTTGCCCAGGCTGTCCCAGTCGAGACGACCTTGTGCATCCATGGGTGTGACCAGTGCCACCATACTGCCCGCAATCATGCAACCGCTCCTGCCGGAAAAAGAGAGCCGTAATGGTACTGGCGCCAAGATGCTTGTACAAGCGAAGTACCGCGTGAGGATGCGTTCTGGCGCAACTAAACGTCGGGCAATGACATCATCGGGCCAAAGCACCGCCCGAAGCCGGCTGATCACGCAATGAAAACGCCACCTCCTAGCCCTTGGCGACGCTTTTCGCTACCCTTGATCCTTTGATCGATACAGCCCACACGGTATCGACCGCTCATCGCTTTAGGAAGGCTGCATGTCCACCCCCACAGTTCGCGAACAATTCCTTGTTATCAGTGCCCTCGGCGCCAACCCCATGGAGCTGACCAACGTCCTGTGCCGCGCCAGCCATGAGAACCGCTGCGCCGTCGTGACCTCCCGCCTGACCCGCCACGGCGAGTGCAGTGCGCTGGTCCTGCAGATTTCTGGCTCCTGGGATGCCTTGGCACGCCTTGAAACCGGCCTGCCGGGCCTGGCCAAAAAGCACGACTTTACCGTCAACGTGGTACGCAGCGCCGCCCTGGAAAATCGCCCACAGGCTTTGCCTTACGTGGCCTACGTCAGCTCGGCCTACCGTTCGGACATCGTCAACGAGCTGTGCCAGTTCTTTATCGACCATAACGTCGAGCTGGAAAACCTGACCTGTGACACCTACCAGGCGCCACAAACCGGCGGCACCATGCTCAATGCCACCTTTACCGTGACCTTGCCGGCCGGCGTACAGATCAGTTGGCTGCGCGACCAGTTCCTCGATTTCGCCGATGCCCTGAACCTCGACGCCTTGATCGAACCATGGCGCCCACAGAACCCCATGTAAGGAAGTACCTCTCTATGCCGGTAGCCATCGACACATCCGTGGCCGATTTCGAGGCCCAGGCCACCAGCGGCCAGACCTTCAGCCTCGCGGCCCTCAAGGGCAAGCAAGTGGTGATCTACTTTTACCCGAAGGACAGCACCCCAGGCTGCACTACCGAAGGCCAAGGCTTTCGTGACCAGTACGCCGCATTCAAGGCCGCCAATACCGAAGTGTTCGGCGTGTCGCGTGACAGCGTGAAGTCCCACGAGAACTTCAAGGGCAAACAGGCATTTCCTTTCGAGCTGATCAGCGATAAGGACGAAGCGGTCTGCCAGCTGTTTGATGTGATCAAGTTGAAGAAGCTGTATGGCAAGGAATACCTGGGTGTGGAGCGCAGCACATTCCTGATCGACAGCCAAGGCGTGCTGCGTCAGCAATGGCGCGGAGTGAAAGTGCCGGGGCATGTTGATGCCGTGTTGGCGGCAGCGCAGGCGCTGAATAAGGCCTGATCCTGCGTCGAAAAGGCCCTCAGGCCTTGCGCAACCAATAACGGTACACACCCTCGGCGGCGTCTTCATGCTCCAGGGTGTGGCCGGCCAGCTTGGCAAAGGTGCGAAAATCACGCTGGGAGCCGGCGTCGGTGGCAGTCACCTTGAGCACGGCACCGCTGGCCATTTTATTGAGCTCCAGCTTGGCCTTGAGCAACGGCAAAGGGCAGTTAAGACCGCTGGCGTCGAGTTCGGCGTCACAGGCTACAGCGTCGGTCATGGTGCTACTCCAGGCAAACATTCGGGCCGCTTAGAATATCTGGTCCCAAGCTCAGTGTCCGGCTACAGTAAGCTCTTTGTCGAAAGGCTTTGTGCATGACTTTTTTGCGCCCTACCCTGCTGACGCTGGCCTGCCTGCTGGCCTCCCCGGCCTTTGCTGACGACCTGCCGTCACTTGGTGACGCCAGCTCTGCCATAGTCTCGCCGCAACAGGAATACCAATTGGGCCGCGCCTGGCTGGCCTACCTGCGCGGCCAGGTTTCGCAACTCAATGATCCGCAACTCAAGGATTACGTTGAAACCAGCGTGTACAAGTTGGTGGAGACCAGCCAGGTCAATGACCGGCGCCTGGAATTCATCCTGATCAACAGCCCACAGCTCAACGCCTTTGCGGCTCCCGGTGGGATCGTCGGGGTCAACGGCGGCCTGTTTCTCAATGCACAGACCGAAGGTGAATACGCGTCGGTACTGGCCCACGAACTGGCGCACTTGTCCCAGCGTCACTTCGCCCGAGGCGTAGAAGCGCAATCACGCATGCAACTGCCGATGATGGCGGCCCTGCTTGGCGGCATTATCGCCGCCGCTGCGGGTGCCGGCGATGCCGGTATCGCCGCGATTGCCGGCTCACAAGCCGCCGCGATCCAGGAACAGCGCCGCTTCTCTCGCCAGAACGAGCAAGAGGCCGACCGCATCGGCATCCTCAACCTGGAGAAAGCCGGCTACGACCCGCGCTCCATGCCCACGATGTTCGAACGGCTGATGCGCCAATACCGCTTCGACGCCAAGCCACCGGAGTTCCTGCTGACTCACCCGGTAACCGAATCGCGTATCGCCGACACCCGCAACCGCGCCGAACAAGCCAAACCTGGCGGCAAGGAAGACAGCCTGCGCTATCAACTGATTCGCGCACGGGTGCAGCTCAAGTACGAAGACACACCAGGTCTGGCCGCCAAGCGCTTCCAGGCCCAGCTGGATGAGAACCCTAAAAATGACGTTGCGCGTTATGGCCTGGCCATCGCTCAGATCAAGGGTACTCAACTCAAGGAAGCGCGGGAAAGCCTGGCGCCGCTGCTGGCCAAGGCGCCCAACGACATTACCTACAACCTGGCCCAAATCGAACTGGACATCACCAGCAACCGCATGCCGGATGCGCAGCAACGTACCGACCGCATGCTCACCCAGTACCCCAGCAACTATCCGCTGAACCAGGTGCGGGTAGACCTGCTGCTTAAACAGAACCGTACCGCCGATGCAGAAAAGGCACTGGATGGGCTGCTCAAGTCGCGACCGGACGATCCGGACGTGTGGTATCAGGTCGCCGAGACTCGCGGCTTGTCCGGCAACATCATTGGCCTGCATCAGGCTCGCGCCGAATATTTCGCATTGGTGGGGGATTTCCAGCAAGCCATCCAGCAGTTGGACTTTGCCAAGCGGCGCGCCGGCAATAACTTCCCGTTGTCCTCACGCATCGACGCCCGTCAGCGTGAGCTGATCGAACAGGAGCGCTTGGTGAAAGGCATGATGAGCTGAACCCGCCGCCCACAAAAAAGCCCCGCTGCCGTTAACCGGCAGCGGGGCTTTTTTATAGGTCTAGCGGATTACTCGGCCAGTTTGAAGGTGATGAAGCTGGCACGGCCTTGACGCAGGACGCGCATCGACACCGAGCGATTCTTCGGCAACGCCTTGGCGATGTCGGCGAATTCCTTGGTGGTATCGATTGCCTGGTTGTTCAAGTGGGTGATCACGTCACCCGGTTGCAGGCCGATCAAGGCGGCTGGGCCGTCCTGCACTTCCTTGATCACGACACCGCTTTGCAGGTCGAAGGTTTTCTTCTGCTCGGCGGTCAGTTCAACGACGGCGATACCCAAGCGGTTACTGCTGCGCTCGGCGCCTGGCTTGGCGTTGCCCAGGGCGTCCAGGGTCGCGCCTTCTTCCGGAATTGCCCCAACGGTCAGTTCGACGTTCTGGCGCTTGCCATCACGAATCACTTCCAGCTTGGCTTTGCCGCCGGCCTTGAGCGCGCCGACCAAGTGAGGCAAGTCCGCCGACATGATGATCGGCTGGCCGTTCATGCTCAGGATGACGTCACCGACTTTCAGGCCGCCTTTGGCCGCAGGGCCATTGTCCTGAATCTGCGCAACCAGGGCACCGGCCGGCTTGTCGAGACCGAAGGACTCAGCCAGGTCCTTGTTCACTTCCTGGATTACCACGCCCAACCAGCCGCGGCTGACCTTGCCGCCGCTTTTGAGCTGATTGGAGACGTCCATGGCCACATCGATCGGGATCGCGAAGGACACGCCCATGAAGCCACCGGAGCGGGTGTAGATCTGCGAGTTGATCCCCACCACTTCGCCGGCCAGGTTGAACAGCGGGCCACCGGAGTTGCCCGGGTTGATCGGCACGTCGGTCTGGATGAACGGCACGTAGTTTTCGTTTGGCAGGCTGCGACCAATGGCGCTGACAATGCCTTGGGTAACGGTATGGTCAAAGCCGAACGGTGAACCGATCGCGACCACCCACTGACCGGCCTTCAGGTCCTGGGACTTGCCCAGTTTAAGCACCGGCAAGTCCTTGCCATCGATTTTGAGCAAAGCCACGTCGGAACGTGGATCGGTACCAATCAACTTGGCCTTGAGTTCACTGCGGTCGGCCAGGCGCACGAGAATCTCGTCGGCATCGGCAATCACGTGGTTGTTGGTGAGGATGTAGCCGTCAGGCGAAATGATGAAGCCGGAGCCCAGGGACTGGGCTTCGCGCTGACCACCGCCGCCACGAGGAGAGCGAGGTTGCGGCATCCCGCGTTCGAAGAACTCGCGCAACATGGGCGGCAAGCCTTCCAGGTCGGGCATCTGCTGGTTCGAGACTTTGCGATCCGGCAGCTTCTGCGTGGTACTGATGTTCACCACGGCAGGCGAGGCCTGCTCCACCAGTTGGGTGAAGTCAGGCAGCTCGACCGCTTGCGCAGGTAAGGCCTGGCCCAGCACCAGCACTGTGGCGACTATGGATAAGTAAGACTTCAAACGTGGTATCGACATACAGCTCCCGTTACGACGAGCAGGGTTAAGCGACAGGGTTCAATAAACGCCGGATACTGCGAGCGGCATTTTTGTTCCGCGAACAAACAAGGCCAGAGCCATCAAACCCTGACCTATAAAAAACATGGGAAGTTTTTGCAAGTGAAAATGCTGATCCAGAGATTTCATACGCCCAGCACCCAACGAAATTCGGGCCCAGATTGATAGACCAGGATGAACATAAGATTAACAATCTCAGGGCTTGGCGGCGGCCTTTTCACCACGCACCGACAACGCGATGCGCTCAGCAGTGCCAATGGGAATTTCGCCCACCACCGTGACCATCATTTCGCCATCTACCGTATTCAAACGCCGGGATACTGCCACGGTCGGCCCAAGCTGAGCGCGGGTTTCATTCACATCGGCGCCGTTGGCTGACTCAAGAAACACCGAAAAACGCGCGAGCCCATCGTCATACATCAGGCTGTCGACGGTAGATTTCGTTTGGGCATCTTTGCGCGTAGCGCTGCTGATCTGTTGGAAACCAGGCGGTAGCCAGTCCAGATGCCACTTTTGCGTGGCAGACAGCTCAGGTGCTTTAGCGGCGGACATCGTTACCGGCGAACAGTCGCCGCTGGGCTGCAAGTCCTGGTCAGAAGGAATGGCCGAAGCATCCAGACGGGTGAACTGAAAACGCTCCAACAACTGCCCTTGGTCATTCAGCAGCAAGGATTTAAGCGGCAGCGCAGTTTCACGGTCCAGGTGTAATTCAAACCCATAACGGTAGGGATCACGCGGGCTGATCGACACAATCACCGCATGACGACCGGCCACGCGCGATTTGCCAATAACGGCCAGGTCATAGAATGAAGTGAGTTTTTTTGGATCAAGAATACGCGAGGGTGCCTCAGGTGACTGACCGAGACCAACCGCCAACGTGCCACTGACACATTGTGCCCGACCATCAACCCTGACCGCTTCCTGGGCGGAGCCGTCAAGTTGCAACAAGCGTTCACGGACATGACCATTCTGGACACGGTGCCAGATGTCATGGGTAGAAAAACTGCCGTTACGTTCGTAGACAAACGTACCTTCAAAGCTTTGCTGCTGCTCTGCACGCCCAAGTCGAGTCAGCCAGTCTTGGGCTTCATCGGCATGGGCGGATAGTGCAAACCAACTACTGAGCAAAAGCGTAAGGAGCGGTATGGCGCGCATAGGGCTCCTTAGCGAATCAGCGGTTTTCCTGGCTTGCTGCACGAGCGTATGGCAGAGCGCTGTCAGTGCCTTTGGCAGCCGATTCCTGCGCATGTTGACGCAGGTAGCCTGGAAGGCGCTGATCCTGCCAGCCGGATTGCCCCTGAAGTACACCATTAGCCATAGGGCCGGTGGTATCAGTGCTTTCCTTGTAGCCAGCCAGCACGGCCGGACCTTTGACTTGCGGACCGGCCATGACCGGTTGCTGAGTCTGTTGGGCCAGCTCGTTGCCTGCGATCTCGTCCTGGTTGTACAGGCGAACACCTGCCAACACAGCAACGGTCACCGAAGCGGCCACTGCCAGACGACCCAGGCTGCGCCACGGACCACGCGAGGCTTTTGCCGGAACGGCTTCATCAGCCAGTGCAGCAGAAACGGCCGCAGCAATATCCAGACGAGGGATTAGGAGATCCTTGTGCATCACCGCCCGAGCGACTTGGTAACGAGACCAGGTATCACGGGTTTCGGCGTCATCAAATGCGTTGAGCACTCGACGAAGTTCCAGTTCATCCGCTTCGTTATCCATCACTGCGGACAGCGATTCCTGCAGGGCATCACGACTCATGGCGGTTCCTCTCTTGGCTGTCGCCGCTGTCTTTAGTTTTCCTGCAACAACGGTTGCAAGGCTTTGTCGATGGCTTCCCGGGCCCGGAAAATCCGCGACCTCACAGTCCCCACCGGACATTGCATGACGCTCGCAATGTCTTCGTAACTCAGACCATCGAATTCACGTAAAGTTAACGCCGTACGCAAATCTTCTGGCAGTTGCTGAATAGTGCGATGGACGGTGCCTTCGATCTCGTCGCGCAGCAATGCACGCTCCGGCGACTCGAGATCTTTGAGGCCGTGATCACCATCATAGAATTCAGCATCTTCTGAACTGACATCACTGTCTGGTGGGCGGCGACCGCGTGACACCAGATAGTTTTTCGCCGTGTTGATGGCGATGCGGTATAGCCACGTGTAAAACGCACTATCACCGCGGAAATTTCCAAGTGCACGGTAAGCCTTGATAAAGGCTTCCTGCGCAACGTCCTGCGCTTCATGGGTGTCGTGCACAAACCGCACGATCAACCCGAGAATTTTGTGCTGGTATTTCAGCACTAGCAGATCAAATGCTCGCTTATCACCGCGCTGTACGCGCTCGACCAGCTGCTGATCCTCTTCCTGGGTTAGCATGAACACTCCTCGTTGTACTTGAAGGAGGCTTGCATAACTAAACGATCAGGCTTGCAAACATAGACTCGGGCTTTTCGCAAAAGTTCTCCCCCTTCAAGCAAGTTTCCGGCATGCACTGATTTGGCACACACGAAAAACGCAGCACGGTCGGTGCCGGCTGCGCGAATAATCTTGTCGCCGGTTTCGTGACGCGTCCAATGCTCCCGACGGGCCAATAAACTCAACGTTTTCCCAGCTTTCGGGCAACCTGCTATTGAGTCGGGGCTTATGCAAAAAGTTCCCGTCCCGCCAACCGGCCGTTTCCCAAAGCTGCGCAGCATAATCTCACAATGCCACGAAGGCGTGGCTATTGTGCCGCTCCACCCCTCTATATACTAGTGGCCCGTGTGACCCTTTGATTCGCCGATCCAGGCGTCCTGTTTGCGCCCCCCTTTGGATCGCTTTTTGCGGAATCCGTCAAATGAGCCAACAGTTTCAACACGATGTCCTCGTAATCGGCAGCGGCGCCGCCGGCTTGAGCCTGGCCCTGACCCTGCCCAGCCATTTGCGTATAGCGGTTTTGAGCAAAGGCGACCTGGCCAACGGCTCGACCTTCTGGGCCCAGGGCGGCGTTGCTGCGGTGCTGGACGACACAGACACCGTGCAATCCCACGTCGAAGACACCCTTAACGCCGGCGGTGGCCTGTGCAACGAAGACGCCGTGCGCTTCACCGTCGAGCACAGCCGGGAAGCCATCCAATGGTTGATCGACCAAGGTGTACCCTTCACCCGCGATGAACATGCCGGCAGCGACGACGGTGGCTTTGAGTTCCACCTGACCCGCGAAGGCGGCCACAGCCATCGCCGAATCATTCACGCTGCCGATGCCACCGGGGCCGCGATTTTCAAGACCCTGCTCGACCAGGCCCGCCAACGTCCAAATATCCAATTGCTGGAGCAGCGCGTCGCCGTCGACCTGATCACCGAAAAACGCTTGGGCCTGCCGGGCGAACGCTGCCTGGGCGCCTACGTACTCAACCGCACCAGCGGTGAAGTCGATACCTATGGCGCACGCTTCACCATTCTCGCCTCGGGCGGCGCCGCCAAGGTCTACCTCTATACCAGCAACCCCGACGGTGCCTGCGGCGACGGCATAGCGATGGCCTGGCGCTCGGGCTGCCGGGTCGCCAACCTGGAGTTCAACCAATTCCACCCCACGTGCCTGTATCACCCGCAGGCCAAGAGCTTCCTGATCACCGAAGCCCTGCGCGGCGAAGGCGCACATTTGAAGCTGCCCAATGGCGAACGCTTCATGCAGCGCTTCGACCCACGCGCCGAACTGGCACCACGCGATATCGTCGCCCGCGCCATCGACCACGAAATGAAGCGCCTGGGTATCGACTGCGTGTACCTGGACATCAGCCACAAGCCCGAAGCCTTCATCAAGACCCACTTCCCGACCGTCTACGAACGCTGCCTGACCTTCAATATCGACATCACCAAGGGCCCGATCCCCGTGGTACCGGCCGCGCACTACACCTGCGGTGGCGTGATGGTCGATCAGCATGGCCGCACCGACGTACCGGGCCTGTATGCCATCGGCGAAACCAGCTTCACCGGCCTGCACGGCGCTAACCGCATGGCCAGCAATTCATTGCTCGAATGCTTCGTGTATGCGCGCTCGGCGGCAGCGGACATTCTTGAACAACTGGCGCGCATCCCGGTACCCGCCGCCCTGCCTCGCTGGGACGCGAGCCAGGTCACCGATTCGGACGAGGATGTGATCATCGCCCACAACTGGGACGAGCTGCGGCGCTTCATGTGGGACTATGTGGGCATCGTGCGCACCAACAAACGCCTGCAACGGGCGCAACATCGGGTGCGCTTGCTGCTGGATGAGATCGACGAGTTCTATAGCAACTATAAGGTCAGCCGCGACCTGATCGAATTGCGCAACCTGGCCCAAGTGGCCGAGCTGATGATCCGGTCGGCCATGGAGCGCAAGGAAAGCCGCGGCCTGCATTACACCCTCGACTACCCACAGATGCTGCCCGAAGCCCGGGACACTATCCTGGTGCCAACCACCTACGGCGGCTGAACTTCAGGCGTACCCGCAGGCGCCGGTGCACATCGGCCGCCTGCGCATCCTTTGGCACGCAGATGGACCGCACCCGCCACTCACCCTGCACTCGGTAACGCAACACCACGATCAGCGGCAACGCCAGGCTGTCGGGCCGCAGCTGCACTGGGTGCCACCCGCGTGCGGCGCTCCATAATTGCCAACCATCGTCGTCACGGCGCAGGCCACGAATCGACGAACGGTGAGTGAGCAGGATTTGCCGCGGCAATACCCAGGCACAATGAGCCAGGCATAGCAGGATGCCAAGGCTTGAATAAGGCAGGTCGAGAGCCAGCAGGCTGCTCAGCGCGACCAGCTGGGCAAGCACATAGGCCGCCAGCAACAGCCGCGAGGCCTGCCAGCGGCATTCGAAACGATTACTTTGGCTGGACACGATCCAGGATCATCCGAACCATGCGCTGCAGCTCCGGGTCTTCGGATTCGGCGCGCTCCATGAACCAGCCAAACATGTCCTGGTCTTCGCACTCGAGCAACCTGACGTAGAGGTCGCGGTCCACCTGATTGAGCGTCGCGTACACCTCCTTGGTGAAAGGCACCAGCAACACATCCAGCTCCAGCATGCCGCGACGGCTGTGCCAGTAGAGGCGATTGATTTCTACATCTTCGACCATGGAGCCCTCCTAAAATAGAGCGCAAGTATACAGCCCCGACGACACTGGAACAGTCGGCTTTGGTCGCCCTATATGGAAACTATGCATTTGCCGGACGCCCCTCTATGATGCACCCATGACTTTTTGACCTGCGATGACCCATGGCTGACTCCGCTTTTTTCTGCCCCCTGTCCCACGAAGGCGTTCTCGCCGTCCGCGGCTCTGATGCTGCCAAGTTCCTGCAGGGCCAACTGACCTGCAACCTCAATTACCTGAGTGATACCCAGGCCAGCCTGGGCGCGCGCTGCACGCAAAAAGGCCGGATGCAGTCGAGCTTCCGCATCCTGCTGCAGGGTGATGGCGTGCTCCTGGCCATGGCCACCGAGTTGCTTGAGCCGCAGTTGGCGGATTTGAAAAAGTACGCGGTGTTCTCCAAATCCAAGCTCACCGACGAAAGCGCTGCCTGGGCGCGCTTCGGCCTGGCGAACGCAGACGCGGCCCTGAGCGCCCTGGGCCTCGCGCTGCCGGTCGAGACCGATAGCGTGGCGCGCAACGAGGCATCGATTGCCGTCCGCGTTTCCCCGGGCCGGGCCGAACTCTGGGTACCTGCCGAACACGCCGACGCCGTGCGCAGCCAATTGGCCGCGCAGTTGCAACAGGCTGACTTGAATGCCTGGTTGCTTGGTCAGATCCGTGCCGGTATCGGCCAGGTGATGCCCCAGACGCGCGAGCTGTTCATTCCGCAGATGCTCAACCTGCAGGCTGTGGGCGGCGTCAGCTTCAAGAAAGGCTGCTACACCGGCCAGGAAATCGTCGCGCGCATGCAGTACCTGGGCAAACTCAAGCGGCGCCTGTATCGCCTGGGCCTGGAGGCCAACGAGCTTCCCGAGCCAGGCACTCCGTTATTTTCCCCGAGCCATAACAGCGCGATCGGCGAAGTGGTCATCGCAGCAAAAGCCGACCAGTCGATTGAACTTCTCGCCGTGCTGCAAGCCGAAGCTGCCGACAGTGGCGACGTGCGCTTGGGCACCCTCGAGGGCCCGGGCTTGAATCTGCTTGACCTACCCTACCAACTGGACCGTGACCGCGAGATCCAGCGTTAATCGCCGTACTTTTTGCAGCACCCTAGAGAGCATGAATGAACAAGCTGGCGGAAAAAGTCCAACAAGCGTTGGTAACGGCCATCGACAACGATGACCTGGTTCTGCCGACATTGCCGGAGGTGGCCCTGAAAATTCGCCAGGCCGCCGAAGACCCGGACATCAGCATCAGCCACCTGAGCAAAGTGATCAGTCGTGACACGGCCCTGTCGGCGCGCCTGATCAAAGTGGTCAACAGCCCGTTGCTACGGGCCAGCCAGGAAGTCACCGACCTGCACACCGCCATCACCCGGCTCGGTACCAACTACAGCAGCAACCTGGCTATCGGCCTGGTGATGGAGCAGATCTTCCACGCCCGCTCCGAGGTGGTCGAACAGAAAATGCGCGACGTGTGGCGCCGCAGCCTGGAGGTGGCAGGCGTGAGCTACGCCTTGTGCCGTCGCCACAGCCAGCTCAAGCCAGACCAGGCGGCGCTGGGTGGCCTGGTGCATCAGATCGGCGTGCTGCCGATCCTCACGTATGCCGAGGATCACTATGAGCTGCTGGCCGACCCCGTCAGCCTCAACCACGTCATCGACAGCATCCACCCGGTGCTGGGGGACAAGCTGCTGCGGGTCTGGGACTTCCCTGAGATGCTGGTGAACGTGCCGGGCCAATACCTGGACCTGACACGCGACTCTGCAAGCCTGGACTACGTCGACCTGGTGCAGGTCGCCGCGCTGTACTGCCACCGCGGCACCGACCACCCCCTGGGAACCGTGCCGATTACCGCCTTGCCGGCCCTCATGAAGTTGCGCATAGACCTGCACAGCGACGCCCTGCGCAGCGAACTGGACGAAGCGCGGTCGATGTTTTACTGATCAACCCGCGATAAAACTCACGCGCACCTTAAGCCCCGCCAGCTCGCCATCATGCAGGCTGATCTGCGCCAGGTGCGCACGGCAAATCTCCCCGACAATCGCCAGCCCCAAGCCCGACCCCATGCCCTGCTGGCTGCGTCGATAAAAGCGTTCAAACACCCGGTCCCGCTCATCCAGTGGGATGCCAGGGCCGTCATCCTCGACTTCCAGCACCGCCGGGGCCGTCACTCGCAAAATCACATTGCCGCCAGGCGGGGTATGGGCCAAGGCGTTATCCACCAGGTTGCTGAGCAGCTCATTCAACAGCGTTGGTTCGCCGCGCAGCCATACCGGCTCGTCGGCCTCCAGCGCCAGGGCCACGCCCCGCGCGTGGGCCAGCGGCGCCATGGCCATACCGAGCTCACGGGCCAATTGGCTCAAATCGAGCAGTTGCGCACCGCCTTCGGCAATGGCGCGGGCACCGTTTTCGATGCGGGCCAGGGACAACAATTGATTTGCCAGGTGCGTCAGCCGGTCGGTGCCCTGGGCGGCCGTTTCCAGGGTGTTGCGCCAGGTGGCGGGTTCTTCGGCACGCAAGCCCAGTTCCAGCCTGGCCTTAAGCGCCGCCAGGGGGGTGCGCAGCTCGTGGGCAGCGTCGGCAATAAACTGCGCCTGGCGCTCGAACTGCCCGCGCAAACGTTCGGTGAAATGGTTGAGCGAGCGCACCAGTGGGCCGAACTCATCCTGAACCTCCACTAATGGCAGAGGCCGCAGGTCATCAGGCTGGCGCTCTTCCACCGCCGTACGCAGGCGTTCCAGCGGGCGCAGTGCGGCGCTCACCGCGAACCACACCAGCAATAACGCACCGATGGCGAGCATGCCCAGACGCAGCAGTGTATCGGCCATCAGGCTGCGGGCCATGGCCACCCGGGCTTCGTCGGTCTCCGCAACACGAATTTCGGCCATGCCGTTCATGTTCGGTTCCGAGACGGCCTTGAGCAGGCTCACCACGCGAACATGCTGGCCCAGGTACATGGCGTTATAGAACCGCGCCAAGGCTGGATAATCGTCGGTGCGGGGCGTGCCGGGCGGCGGGCCAGGCAGGTTTTCGTAACCGGAAATCAGTTTCTGATCAATATCATTGACTTGGTAATAAATGCGCCCGGCACTGTCGTAGGCAAAAGTGTCCAAGGCCACATAGGGCACATTGGCGCTGAGGGTGCCGTCCACCTGGGTCAAGCCGGCGGCAATGGTGCGTGCCGAGGCCAGCAGCGTGCGGTCATAAGCGGTGTCGGCGGCTTCGCGACCGTTCCAATAAGCGCTCATGCCGCTAGCGAGCATCAACAACACCAGCAATAACGCAAGGTTGCACAGCAAGCGCCAGCGCAGGCTGCTGGGCTTATGCATCACGGGCTTCCAGCAAATAGCCAAGGCCGCGGAAGGTGACGATGGCGATGGGTTGGCCATCGAGCTTCTTGCGCAGGCGATGCACGTAGATTTCGATGGCGTCGGGGCTGGCCTCCTCGTCCAGGCCGAATACCTGGGACGCCAATTGTTCCTTGCTCATCACGCGCCCCGGCCGGGCGATCAACGCTTCGAGCACCGCTTGTTCTCGGGAGGTCAAGGTCATCAGCTCGCCTGCGACCGTGAAGCGCCGGGTGTCGAGGTCGTACACCAGCACACCGCAGGTTTGCTGACGCTCGCCGCCCAGCACGCTGCGCCGCAACAGTGCCTTGACCCGTGCTTCGAGTTCCGTGAGTTCAAACGGTTTGGCCAGGTAGTCATCGGCGCCCAGGTTCAGGCCGTGCACGCGGTCTTTTACATCACTGCGAGCAGTCAGCATCAGCACCGGCAGGTTTTTTCCACGTGCCCGCAAACGTGCGAGCACCTCGAAACCATCCAGGCGCGGCAACCCTACGTCCAGGATCACCGCGGCGTATTCCTCGCTGCTCAAGGCCAGGTCCGCCGCCACGCCGTCATGCAACACATCAACGGTCAAACCCATGCTCTTGAGCGCTTGGGCCACGCTTTCGGCGAGCTGCAAATGGTCTTCAACCAGGAGGACACGCATGGATTTCTACCTCGTTCAGGGGTGGTCGACGCCACGCTTTGCCCGGCAGTTTACAGCCGCAACCTGGCCTGTGAAGCCCGAAAACATTGAAAGGCGATTGAAAGGTTAGTGAAAGCTTCGCCCTTTAGCATCCAACCACGGTGGTCTATGCCCGCCGAGTTGCCTGACCCGTAGCGCCCGAAAAACGCCTCGAAGCGTTTTCGCCAGAATAAGAACAATAACGGAGTACACCACGATGCTGTCGACCCAGCCACAGGCTTGCCCGCCTGTTCGTTCTTCCCGCCTGACCCACACCGCCCTCGCCAGTGCCGCTGCCCTTGCCGGCTTTTCGCCGCTCAGCCAGGCTGCCTTCTTCGAAGACAGTAGCGCGACCCTGGAAACCCGCAACATGTACTTCAACCGCGACTTTCGCGACGGTACCAGTGCCCAGCAATCCAAGCGCGACGAATGGGCCCAGGGCTTCATGCTCAACGTGCAATCGGGCTACACCGACGGCACCGTCGGCTTTGGCGTTGATGCGCTGGGCATGCTCGGCGTCAAGCTCGACTCCAGCCCCGACCGCACCGGCACCGGCCTGCTGCCGACCCACGATGACGGGCGCGCCGCCAACGAGTACTCCAAGCTGGGCCTGACCGGCAAAGTGAAAATCTCCGCCACCGAGTTGAAGATCGGCTCGCTGATCCCCGAACTGCCGATCCTCAAGCCCAACGACGGGCGCATCCTGCCGCAGACCTTCAACGGTGGCTTGATCACCTCCAAGGAACTCAAGAACCTGGTATTCACGGGTGGTCGCCTGGACAAAGCCAAGGACCGCGACGACACCAACTACGAAGACATCGCGCTCAATAACAAGAACAGCCGCTTCCTCAGCGGTGCCACCGGCAAGCACTTCAACTTCGGTGGCGTCGACTACAAGTTCGCCGACAAGATCACCGGCAGCTACCACTTCGCCCAACTCGACGACGTGTATCGCCAACACTTCCTCGGCATGGTCGCCTCACGCCCGATGGGCCCTGGCACTTTCGCCGCCGACCTGCGACTGGCAATCAGCGATGACACCGGCTCGGCCCGCGGCGGCAATATCGACAACACGTCCCTCAACGGCCTGTTCAGCTATGCCCTCAATGGCCATAAGCTCAGCGCCGGCTACCAGCACATGTCCGGCGACAGCGCCTTCCCGTATGTGGATGGCAGCGACCCGTACCTGGTCAACTTCGTGCAGATCAACGATTTTGCCGGCGCCGAAGAACGCTCCTGGCAGGCACGCTACGACTACGACTTTGCCAAGCTGGGCATTCCTGGCTTGAGTTTCATGAGCCGTTACCTCTCGGGTGACAACATCAAGCTCAAGAACGGCGAGACCGGCAAGGAGTGGGAACGCAACAGCGAGATCAAATACGTGGTGCAAAGCGGCACGTTCAAAGATGTGGCCGTGCGCCTGCGTAACGCCACCTATCGTTCCAACTATTCGGCCCGTGACGCAGATGAAATGCGCTTGCTGGTCAGCTACAGCGTCGCACTTTGGTAGTAACCCCCTCATAACAAAAACGATGGAGATCACCATGACCCTTTCACTGCGTAAATTTGCCCTCGCCGCTGGCTGCATGCTGTTCGCCGGCCAACTGCTGGCCGCCGACGAACCCAAGCGTCCGGAATGCATCGCCCCGGCCTCCCCAGGCGGCGGTTTTGACCTGACTTGCAAACTGGCGCAAAGCGCGCTGGTGAACCAAAAGCTGCTGACCAAGCCGATGCGTGTGACCTACATGCCAGGCGGCGTGGGCGCGGTAGCCTACAACGCGGTCGTCGCCCAGCGCCCTGCGGATGCGGGCACGTTGGTCGCCTGGTCGAGCGGTTCGCTGCTGAACCTGGCCCAGGGCAAGTTCGGCCGTTTTGATGAAAGCGCCGTGCGCTGGTTGGCGGCAGTGGGCACCAGCTATGGCGCCATCGCGGTGAAAAGCGACTCGCCCTACAAAACCCTCGACGACCTGGTCAAAGCCCTGAAGAAAGACCCAGGCAGCGTGGTGATCGGCTCCGGCGGCACCGTCGGCAGCCAGGACTGGATGCAAACCGCACTGATCGCCAAGGCCGCCGGGATCAACCCGCGCGAACTGCGTTACGTCGCCCTTGAGGGTGGCGGTGAAATCGCTACGGCTCTGCTGGGGGGGCATATCCAGGTGGGCAGTACCGACATCTCCGACTCCATGCCGCATATCCAGAGCGGCGATATGCGCCTGCTGGCGGTGTTCTCTGAGCAACGCCTGGATGAGCCGGAAATGAAGGATATCCCGACCGCCAAAGAGCAAGGCTACGACATCGTCTGGCCGGTGGTGCGTGGCTTCTACCTGGGGCCAAAGGTCAGCGATGCCGACTACGCCTGGTGGAAAGACGCCTTCGACAAACTGCTGGCTTCCGAGGAGTTCGCCAAGCTGCGTGACCAGCGCGAGCTGTTCCCGTTCGCCATGACGGGCCAGGAGCTGGACACCTACGTGAAGAAACAGGTGGCTGACTACAAAGTGCTGGCCAAAGAGTTCGGCCTGATCCAGTAATCGCCCCTCTTTTGTGTAATGCCCCTGTAGGAGCGAGCGTGCTCGCGAAGAACCCAAGGACATCCACGTGCGTCCAGAGAGCACGCGTTATCGTTGACGTTTTTCGCGAGCAAGCTCGCTCCTACAAGAGGGGCCTTGGAGTTTTCTATGCTCTTACAACGCATTTTCGCTGCCGTGCTATTGCTGGCCTGTATAGGCCTGGCGCTGATGGCCTGGCCGTATCAGGCGGCTTTTTCCTACGAACCCGTAGGGCCAAGAGCCTTCCCCCTGCTGTTGCTCGGGCTGATGGGCCTGGCGCTCATCTACATGATGATTCGCCCGCAGGCGACCAAACACACTGACGATGAACCCGCGCTGGATCAACCCACGTTGATCAAGATCGGCATCTGTGTGGCCCTGCTGCTGGTGTTTGCAGGCACATTCGAATCCTTGGGTTTCATTCTCAGCAGCATGCTGATCGGTATTCCGATGGCACGGCTGTACGGCGGCCGCTGGTTGCCCAGCGTGGTGATCATCACCTTGATGAGCGTCGGTCTTTATCTGCTGTTCGATAAAACCATGGACGTACCGTTGCCCCTCGGCCTGCTCGACGTTCTGGAGAACTGATATGGATACTTTTGGCTATTTGGGCCAGGGTTTCGGCGTTGCGCTGAGCCCCTATAACCTGGTGACCGCGTTGTGCGGCACCCTGATTGGCACCGTGGTCGGCCTGTTGCCGGGCCTGGGCCCGATCAACGGCGTGGCACTGCTGATCCCCATCGCCTTCGCCCTGGGCTTGCCGCCGGAGTCGGCGCTGATCCTGCTGGCAGCCGTGTACCTGGGCTGCGAATACGGTGGCCGCATCAGTTCGATTCTGCTGAACATCCCGGGCGAAGCCTCCACCGTGATGACCACCCTCGACGGCTACCCGATGGCCCGCAAAGGCTTGGCCGGCGTGGCACTGTCGTTATCGGCCTGGAGTTCGTTCATCGGTGCGTTTATCGCCACCTGCGGCATGGTGCTGTTCGCCCCGCTGCTGGCCAAGTGGGCAATTGCGTTCGGCCCGGCGGAATATTTCGTCCTGATGGTGTTTGCGATTGTCTGCCTGGGCGGCATGGCCGGTGACAAACCGCTGAAGACGTTTGTTGCCGCGCTGATCGGCTTGTTCCTTTCCTGCGTGGGCATCGACGCCAACAGCGGTGTATACCGCTTTACCGGCGACAATATTCACCTGACCGACGGCATCCAGTTCGTGGTGCTGGTACTCGGCCTGTTCTCCATCAGCGAGATCCTGCTGCTGCTGGAAAAAACCCACCGTGGCCAGGAAGCAGTGAAAGCCACCGGGCGCATGATGTTCAACGCCAAGGAAGCCTTGTCGGTGCTCACTGTGAATCTTCGTTGCGGCGTGTCGGGCTTTATCATCGGCGTGTTGCCGGGCGCTGGTGCAACCATGGCCTCGGCCGTTGCCTACATGACCGAGAAACGCATCGCAGGCGCTAGCGGCAAATTCGGTCAGGGCGACATGCGCGGCCTGGCCGCCCCAGAAACCGCGATCGGCGCATCGGTCTGCGGCGCCATGGTACCCATGCTGACCCTCGGCGTTCCTGGCTCGGGCACCACGGCGGTGATGATCGGCGCCCTGTCGCTGTACAACATCACCCCCGGCCCACTGCTGTTCCAACAGCAACCGGACATTGTCTGGGGCCTGATCGCGTCGTTGTTCATTGCCAACATCATGCTGGTCGTGCTCAACATCCCGATGATCCGCATCTTCACCCGTATCCTCGCCGTGCCGAACTGGGCGCTGGTGCCGGTGATCGCCATCATTACCGCGATTGGCGTGTACGCCGTGCATGCCACCACCTTCGATCTGTTCCTGATGATCGCCATCGGCATCTTCGGCTACATCCTGCGCAAGCTGGACTTCCCGCTGTCGCCGCTGCTGCTGGGCTTTATCCTCGGCGGCCTGATGGAGCAGAACCTGCGCCGTGCGCTGTCGATCTCCAACGGTGCGCTGGAAATCCTGTGGTCGAGCCCGATCACCTTTGGCGTCTGGGTGCTGACCGCAATCATGCTGCTTGTACCGCTGCTGCGTATCTGGCGTAAACGCGTGCAACAGCGTCGTGCCCTGGCCGATGTCTGAGGTCACCTTTAAACATTGGTGGGGAACACCGCTGGTCGGCCTGGCCGGCGGTTACCTGGCCAGCCTGGTCGGCTGGCCTTTGCCGTACATGGTCGGCTCGTTGCTGGCGATCATCCTGGTGCGCTGCCTGACGCCCTGGCAATTGGCAGAGATTCCCGGCGGGCGCAAATGCGGCCAATGGGTGGTGGGCATCGGCATCGGCCTGCACTTCACCCCGGTGGTGATCGAGCAGGTGATGAGCCACTTCGGCCTGATTTTCTTCGGTGCACTGGTCACCAGCTTGTCGAGCGTGGTGGGCGTGTGGTTGATGCGCCGCAGCGGTGAAGACCGCGCCACGGCGTTTTTCTCCAGCATGCCGGGCGGTTCCGGGGAGATGGTCAACCTCGGCGCCCGCAATGGCGCAATACTTAGCCGAGTGGCGGCAGGGCAAAGCCTGCGTGTGCTGGTGGTGGTGCTGTGTGTGCCGGCGATCTTCAAGTATTTGCTCGGAGGCGGCACGCCGCAGTTCCATCCGGCGCCCGTGGACTGGGCCTGGCTGGCCCTGCTGTTTCCGGTGGGTGCGCTGGTTGCCTGGGGCTGGCAACGCTTGCGCCAACCCAACCCTTGGCTGTTCGGGCCATTGCTGGTGAGCGCGATCGCCAGTGTGACCTGGGATTTACACATCGGCCTGCCAGACGGCGGCAGTCAGATCGGCCAATGGTTGATCGGCAGCGGTTTGGGCTGCCACTTCAATCGGCAGTTCTTCCGTCGCGCGCCATCGTTCATGGGCCGCACCTTGATTGGCACGGCATTGACCATGCTGCTGGCGACGTTAGCGGCGGTGGGCTTGAGCGCCCTCACTCACCTCGACCTGCGATCACTGACCCTGGGCATGATGCCAGGCGGTATCGCTGAAATGAGTCTGACAGCTGAAACCCTGCAGCTGTCGGTGCCCTTGGTGACGGCGATGCAGGTGATGCGCTTGTTGTTCGTGCTGTTTTTTGCCGAGCCTTTGTTTCGGCACTGGAACCGTCAGCCAGCCCCCCTCTAAAACCTCCCACATGTTGAATGTGCCAGGCCTCACACCGGTGGCAAACGCCACTCGATGGGGGCCTCGCCATTCTGCTCGAGAAACTTGTTGGCCCGGCTGAAATGCCCGCAGCCCAGAAACCCGCGATACGCCGACAACGGCGACGGATGCACCGAGGTCAGCACCAGATGCTTGGTGGCATCAATGAGCTTCTGCTTGCTTTGAGCATGAGCGCCCCACAGCAGGAACACCAGGTGCGGCTGATGCTCGCTGACCACTTCGATAATCCGATCGGTGAAGAACTGCCAGCCCTTGCCGGCATGGGCATTGGCGTTGGCGCGCTCCACGGTCATGGTGGTGTTGAGCATCAGCACGCCCTGGTCGGCCCAGCTTTGCAGGTAGCCGTGGTTGGGGATGTCGATGTTCAGGTCGCGCTTGAGCTCTTTATAGATATTGACCAGCGATGGCGGCGCCGGCACGCCCGGTTGTACCGAGAAGCACAGGCCGTGAGCCTGGCCAGGGCCGTGGTACGGGTCTTGTCCGAGGATCACGACCTTGACCTTGTCCAGCGGCGTTGAATTGAGCGCGTTGAAAATCAACGGGCCGGGCGGGTAGATCTCTTTGCCAGCGGCATGTTCCTGGCGCAGAAATTCGCGCAATTGCGCCATATAGGGCTTCTCGAACTCCTCCCGCAGGGCGTGTTTCCAGCTGGGTTCGAGTTTGATACGGTCGCCATCGGTCATAGTTGAATTGTCTTGTAAAAAAGAATGAGGCGAACCCTAGGAAAGCCGACCCCGCTTGTCAATTGATCTGACACAGCACCGGCACTTTCTCACGAAGGGATCATACTCATCCTTCACCTTCTCGATTGAGGCCACGATGAACCTGCATTTCGAAGAACTGACCGGCAATGGCGGCGCTCGCATCGGTATCGCCAGCCTGGACGCGCCAAAGTCCCTTAACGCCCTCTCCCTGCCGATGATTGTAGCCCTGGATGAGCGCATGGAGGCTTGGGCCAAAGACCCGCAGATCGTCTGCGTGCTGCTGCGCGGCAACGGCCCCAAAGCCTTTTGCGCCGGTGGCGAAGTGCGCAGCCTGGCTCAGGCTTGCCGTGAACAGCCGGGCGAAGTTCCGACCCTGGCCGCGCAGTTTTTTGCCGCCGAATATCGTCTTGACTACCGCCTGCACACCTACCCGAAGCCGTTGATCTGCTGGGGCCACGGTTATGTCTTGGGCGGCGGCATGGGCCTGTTGCAAAGCGCCGCCGTGCGTATCGTTACGCCAAGCAGTCGTTTGGCCATGCCCGAGATCAGCATTGGCTTGTACCCGGATGTGGGGGCCAGTTGGTTCTTGTCCCGCTTGCCGGGCAAGCTCGGCCTGTTCCTGGGCCTCACCGGCGCCCATATCAACGGTCGCGACGCGCTGGACTTGGGCCTGGCCGACCGTTTCCTGCGTGATGACCAGCAAGACGATCTGCTCGATGGCCTGCTGCAGCTGAATTGGCAGGAACAGAGGGCGATGCAACTCAACAGCTTGCTCAAGGCCCTGGCGCAGGAGGCAATCAGTGATCAACCCGAAACGCAATGGCTACCGCGCCGCGCACAGATCGACGAATGGCTGGATGTAGGAGATGTGCGGTGTGCCTGGCGCGCCTTGAGCCTGCTGCGCGACCACAGCGACCCGCTATTGAGCCGGGCCGGCAAAACCCTCAGTGAGGGCTGCCCACTGACGGCGCACCTGGTGTGGGAACAGCTCCAGCGTGCCCGTCACCTCTCATTGGCCCAGGTGTTCGAGATGGAATACACCCTGAGCCTCAACTGCTGCCGTCATCCGGAATTCGCCGAAGGGGTTCGGGCGCGCCTGATCGACAAAGACCAGGCGCCTCATTGGCACTGGCCGGATATCAACACACTCCCGGAAACGGTGGTGCAGGCGCACTTTGACAAAGCCTGGGAAGGTAGGAATCCTCTGGCAGATTTATCTGATTACTGACAGGTCTGTACGCTTTTCGTTGACCTTGAAAGCGCAGTTGTCCGGCTGGCTGTCCACGCACGTATACACCGGCAACTCGAACGCATCGGGCTGCAGCCTCCAATACAAGGTGCTGGTCAACGACATGTTGATAACCTCATTGCCGCTGCTTGGCCTCAACGCTACCACCCCGTTCCAACTGGTGCGGTAGATGCACTTGTCCATGTAGCCGTTTCCTCTCTCCTCGCCCTCGCCCGGCATAAAGACTGCACCAATGAACCCGTCGATAACACCACGAGACGCAACCTTCGGGCTTTGCCAGCGCAGGCCATTGTCCTTGGCGCGATAATGGCCGTCGGCGTACGCGACCTGCGACGGATAAGGACAGCCTTGCTCCGCTCTTGCCGATGCAATGAAGCAGCTCATCAGCAGGAGCACGCAAATCAATTGTTTGAACATAGGGATTCCATCTGTTCAGTCTCACCACGCAAAAGCACAGGCTTTGCGCTAGTGAAGTACAGCTAGCAATTCAAAGATAGCTGTTAAATCTGACAGTACGGACGTACGGTACCTATAAAAAACGGCGCATGATGCGCCGCTTGTTTTTCAAGATATTTAACGGTGACCGCCGCGGCCACCTCCGTGGTCGGAACCGCGTCCACGCCCGCCATTGCCCCAGCGGTCGCCCCACCCCTGGTTTGGGTAGGGCCGGTACCCGGCGCGGGGGTAATAGCGCGGGGCCGGTTGGTAGTAGCGCGGCGCCGAATAGTAGCGAGGCTGTGGCGCATAGTAGCGAGGCGCTGGCGCGTAATAGCTGCGCCCAGAAGGGTAATAACGCGGGCCGCCGTAGTAATAGGCTGGCGCCGGCGCGGTGTAGACCTCGGAGCGATAGTAGGAAGCGCCTCCATCGTAATAGGGCACGCAGGCTGAAAGGGTCAGGCCGAGCAAAGCGATGAGCAGCAGTCGTCGATACATGGCGGCCTCCTGGACCGCGGAAGAGCTCCTCCAGCGACGCTGGCGAGCGGCATTCAGCTTTCACTGAATGACGAAACATCTGACATCAAAAACCGAATCTGGTGCGTTCGTGACACAAGTGGAAACACCTGTTTCAGACGAAGTGAAAGCCCGTCAAAACGCCATGATGATGGAATGCCGCGCCGCCGCGCTGTATCGTGCAACAACTAACGCGCCCTACCCGATTTCCTTCTGAACCGACCCATGACCACACCGACCCTTTGCCCCGCCTGTGGTGCCCGCAACGACTGCTCCCTAGCCGATCCGCGCACTGCCGATCAAGCCTGCTGGTGCTACGGCGTCATCATCGACCCGGCGGTACTTGAAGCCCTGCCGGATGAGTTGCGTGATAAAGCCTGCCTGTGCCCACGCTGCGCCCAGGTGGACGAACAGTTGCGTAACCGCAATGCGCGTTGATCGTTTCCTCAGCAACCTGCCACACTTCAATCGCAAGCAAGTGCGCCTGTTGCTGGTGGAACGCCGGGTGACCGTTGAAGGGGTTGCGGTCAGCGATCCTCACCATGACGTACGTGAATTCAGCCAGGTCTGCGTTGACGGTGAAATCCTGCAAGCGGGCAAGCCGGCGCGCTATTTCATGCTGCACAAACCCCGGGGTTGCGTCAGCGCCACGTCGGACCCGCAACACTCCACGGTCCTTGACCTGCTGGACGAACCCGACAAAGCCGAACTGCATATCGCCGGGCGCCTGGATTTCAACACCACCGGCCTGATGCTGATCACCAACGACGGCCAATGGTCGCGGCGCCTCACGCAACCGCAGACCAAGTTGCCCAAGGTGTACCAGGTGCAAACCGAACAGGACATCGGCCCGCAGTACGCGGTGACGTTCGCGGCGGGCGTGTATTTCGCTTTCGAAGATCTCACTACCCAACCTGCCGAACTTGAACTGCTGGGTCCCAGGACAGCGCGGTTGAGCATCATCGAAGGCCGATATCACCAGGTCAAACGCATGTTCGGTCATTTTGATAACAAGGTGATCGGCCTGCACCGCGAGCGAATGGGGCCCTTAGTGCTCGATGCGTCGCTTGCGCCGGGTCAGTATCGACCACTGACTGACGAAGAGATCCTAAAAGTCTGACGACCGTTCAGCCGATGATGGCAAAAAACCAGCCGCTCGCCTTGCGACATGCGTTCCGTACTGCTTGAATCAGGGCTTCAGCCAGATAATGACTGATGAGTCGCCTATAACCTCCAAGAAACACCTTGCCTCGCCCGCGCTTGATCCATGGGTCTTCCCGGCAAACCGCCCGCCATAACAACACCCGCCGGCCAGCCGTCATCGGACCGACATGGGCCCTCATTTTCCAGGCGTATGCCTACCTGTCATAAAGCTCGTGCAGAGTGATCTGCGCGCACTACCCGCTTGCCAGGAGTCTTACGACATGAGGCCAGAAATCGCTGTGTTGGATATACAGGGTCAGTATCGGGTGTACACGGAGTTCTATCGCGCGGACGCGGCGGCAAAGACCATCGTCCTGGTCAACGGCTCAATGGCGACCACAGCGTCCTTCGCTCAAACCGTGAAAAGCCTGTACCCGCAATTCAATGTGGTGTTGTACGACCAGCCCTACGCTGGCCGTTCCAAAATCCATAACCGTCATGAGCAGATGCTTACCAAGGAAGTCGAAGGCCAGATCCTCCTTGAACTGCTCGACCACTTCGCCGCTGAACACGTATTGTCCTTCTCCTGGGGCGGGGCCGCCACGTTGGTTGCCCTCGCACAGCGCCCCCGTCGGGTAGAAAAAGCCGTGATCAGCTCATTCTCGCCGGTGATCAATGCGCCGATGCGTGACTACCTCGAACGCGGCGTCGACTACTTGGGCAACCTCGACCGCGACCGCGTCGGCCATCTGGTCAACAGCACCATCGGCAAGCACCTGCCTTCGCTGTTCAAACGCTTCAACTACCGCCATGTCAGCAACCTGGCCGCACACGAATACGGGCAGATGCACTTTCACATCAGCCACGTGCTCAACAGCGACCGGCAGTGCTACCTCAAGGCAGCCAGGCAGATCGATATTCCAGTGCTGTTCTTGAACGGCGAATGGGACGAATACACCAGTGCAGACGACGCCAAGCTGTTTGGCCAGCATGTGGCCAAGAGCAGCTTCAGCACCATTCAGGCAACGGGACACTTCCTGGACATGGAACATAAAGCCGCGTGCCGCGACAGCCGTGAGGCCGTGGTGGGCTTCTTGAAAGGGCAGCGGCCCGCAAGCCCGTTACGGTATAGCCAGGGCCAGGCGCAGCATGCATGGACGCTTTGAAATCAGGCCCGACACTGTGGTGAGCAAGCTCTGTCGCCACACGCAACTCTCACATTTTTCAAAGAAAAACTTCAAATCCAGCTGAACATCTGGTACAAAGTCAGCCGCTCTGAGCGGGTATAGTTTAGTGGCAAAACGAAAGCTTCCCAAGCTTTAGTTGAGGGTTCGATTCCCTCTACCCGCTCCACTCAGATTTGCACTTGCGTCAGGGGGTTTCTGGCGGAGGCTGCACAAAAAACCGGTCCTTGGTGACCGGTTTTTTTATGCCTAAAATTTAGTCTCCAGCACTCATCTGCTGCTCGGCTATCTGTTGAATCGCATCGTTGAATACGTGTTGAATCATCCACAGGAAAAAGCTGCTCGGGGTTTCTGGCATTCGCAGCGCGAAAAGTATTACAGCAGGAGCGATAGGTACGCCTAAGCAAAGTCTTACAGGAAGACCGGCAACACCTCACGATAATGTAGGCTCATCGGCCCAGAGTTCGGAAACATGGCAATGCTGGACACCAAAAAAGCCACACCCAAAATCATCCTGTGCCAAGTAGCCGGCTGGGTGTTGGTTTTGCCGCTGCTGGTCTCGTTTGTACGGCTGCCCT
Organism: Pseudomonas sp. PA-1-3F; assembly: GCF_021609665.1. Lineage (NCBI taxonomy): Bacteria > Pseudomonadati > Pseudomonadota > Gammaproteobacteria > Pseudomonadales > Pseudomonadaceae > Pseudomonas > Pseudomonas sp. PA-1-3F. Next base: position 88,570 of record NZ_WJZD01000024.1, read on the forward strand.
TCCCCCTCGGATTATTGCTGGAGTCAGGAGTGATTGCCTCCTCAGCGTATGGCGTGAGGTTTGCCTGGCGTCACGCAACCCCACGCGTGGCTGTGTTCGCTTTGTTTGTCACCCTGCTCAACGTCATTTCTATGGTCATGTTAGGTACAGCGTCAGTACTCAAGGCCCTTTACATTATCGCCTGGCTCTACTGGTCCCCCCATTATTCCAGCTGGGTTTACTGGAATGTCTAGTTGGACAAGAATTTGACCGCAAGAAACGTAGTTCCCAACCCCCTTGGTGGAACTACAGTGGCGTGGTCCCCATCAACGCCCTTCAAGGAAACTGCTCATGGACTACCAGTACAAGCTCATGCCTTCCCCTGTCGGTGAACTCACCCTGGTGGCACGGGATGGCAAACTCAACGCCATCCTCTGGGAAGTAGAACGTGCCAATCGCGTGCGCCTGGGTGAATTGATCGAAGCCGACGACAGCCCAGTGCTCTTGGAAACCGAGCGCCAATTGCAGGAATACTTCACCGGAAAGCGTAACCACTTCGAACTGGAACTGGACTTCACCGGCACTGACTTCCAGAAGCAAGTCTGGCAAGCACTGCTGACCATTCCCTTCGGCGAAACCCGCAGCTATAGCCAGATCGCACAGCAGATCGGCAACCCCAAAGCCGTGCGCGCCGTCGGCGCCGCGAATGGGCGCAACCCCATTTCAATCATTGCGCCATGTCACCGGGTGATCGGCGCCTCCGGCGGACTGACCGGGTTCGCGGGCGGGTTGGCAGCCAAGCGGTATTTACTCGCACTTGAAGGCACAGGCCAGACGGAACTGGCGTTATAGGCGGCATTGACCCATACCCCGTCTGAAACCCGGCATGAAAACGGCGGTGGGAGTCCCCTCCCACCGCCGTTTTTCAGATCGGGCAGCGGCCTCAACCGTCGCCTTGATGGCCCTTACCGTAGGTCGACGCCAGGGCCCGGGCTTTTTGCAAGCGCTCTTCAAGCTTGGGTAGCGTCTCATCCACCAGTGCCTTTATCTCTGGCACATCCGACGCCGCGCCTTCTTTCTGGAACAGGGCGATGGCGTCTTCGTTTTCCTTGACCTGCTGCGCGGTATAGGCAGCGTCAAAGGAATCGCCGTCCTTGAGTTCAGGCATCAGGGTTTCGGCTTTATCAACGATCTTCTCCCGTGGGGCCACTGGCAAATCAAGCTTCTTGGCGATCGCCGCCAAGTGCTGGTTGGCCAGCGTGCGCTCGTTGATGACCTCAATGGTGTAGTCCTTGATTTCCTGGGACGAGGTCTTGGCGTGGGCCATGCGACTGGTTTCGATATCGGCCATGCCTTTGGCCGAAGCCTGCTCGATGAATTCTGCAGGCGACTGGGCGAAAGCATTGCTGGCGCCGAGGCCCAGCAGCATCGCGAAACTGGCGGTGCGTAACCGGATAGCCATGCGGCTCATGATGGGTTCCTCCAGGGCAAAAATAGGCGCGGGAGCATACAACCCGCCCTGAATTCGAATTTTCAGGACGGTAAAGGTTTAGAAAAAACTTACCTGGGCGACGAACGGTCGTCGTCGCCTCAGGCCGCTTTGCTGCCGAACAGGCCCGGCAATGCGTGCGCCAGGGCATTGAGGGCGAAGCCGATAAACATCACGCCGCAGAGCTTGGTGATCAGGATTTCATGGCGTTGATACAGCGTGCGCACCCGTTGGGCACCCACCACGCCAATCAGGATCGCGTAGGCCAGCAAACCACCGATAAAGCTCAGCAGGATCAAGGTCGGCAGCATCGACCAAGTCAACAACTCGGCCCGGCTGGACAGCAACGCGGTGAACGTCGCCACGGCAACCGGGTAGGCCTTGGGGTTGGTCAAGCCAAACAGAATACCGTGCCAGAACGGATGGCGCGCCGCGCCCTGAGGAGCGTCGCTGTTGCGGCGTTGGGTACGGATCGCACGCCAGCCGAGCCAGAACAAATACATTCCACTGAGTACACCGAGTACGTCAAAGGCACTGCTGCCGACTTCCCGCGCACCAACGATGGCAATCAGCGCCGTGCTGCACCACACCACATCGCCGAGCAAATGACCGCACAAGAATCCTGCCCCGGCACGCCGGCCACGGGCCGCACCGATGCCGAATACGGCCAGGACACCGGGGCCTGGGGTAATGCCGTAGATAAAACCCGACGCCAGCACGGCGAACAGCAAGGATGGGGTCATGGTAGACGCTCCGACAGACGCTTGAGGGTGAACGATTCTGCATGTTTCAGCGCGGTGGGTAAAACTTCATTCCAGCATAGGGCTTGGCACGACAGGCTTGCAGCCGCGAGGCCAGATCGCCGACATGGGCCTCCAGCTTATGGCCGTCAGGGTCGAGAAAATAAAACGATGCGCCTTCACTGCGGTTGTCTCGCCACTCCTGTACGCCGGCGGCGCGCAGGCGTTCGACCAAGGCAGTGAAATCAGCAGCATCGACAGTGAAGGCATAGTGGGTGTAATCCATCGCCGGAGCAGCCGAGCGCAACGGGTCCAGCGACAGGCACAGCCAAAGCCCAGGCAATGAGAGATAGGCACCGTTATCCCAGGTTGCGTCGAGCTGCAGGCGCAGCAGGTCGTGATAGAAACTGACGCTGCGCGGCACATCGGTGACGGCCAGGGTCAGGTGGTTGAAACCGCTGAGCATCTAGGTGTTCTCGCGTTATCGTGGGTCTGCGGACAATACACCCACCACCCTGCCAATCAACCACTGCAAACCCACATCCCCACCCCGCCGCGTATGCCAGGCCAGCTCAAAGGCAAACGACGGAATATGAAACGGCGGTGGCACGGCCAGCAATTGCCGAGCGTCAATATTCATCAAACCCCGGGACGACACCGTCAAAATCAGGTCCGTGCCCTGGATCAACTGCGGCGCCACACCCCAGTGCGGTAGGCTTATAGCTACATGGCGGCGTTCACGAATGGCCGTCAGCGCCCGTTCGATTTCTGGCGTGCCGCTGCCGCGCATCTCCAGCAGCACATGGGGGCGTGACAGATATGTCGGCAGGTCCAGCACTCCGTTGGGCGCAAGGCTGGTGGGGTCGACCAGGCAGGTGTAATGCTCTTCGAACAGCGGCGTAGTCCGCAGTTCGGCGGGCATGTCGGGGAATACGCCCGCAGCCAGATCGAGATCGCCATTGAGCACACCCTCAACCATGCCTTCGCGGCTGGCCTGGATGATCTGCAAGTCGATACCGGGCGCTTCATGGCGTAGGACACGAACCAGGCCGGGCAGGAATATCGCCGCGCTGTAGTCCGACATCGCCACGCGAAAGCGGCGCTTGGCCGAGGCGGGATCAAAACGATTCGGCGCCAGTAATGCCTGCACCTGGGCCAGAGCTTCGGTCAATGGCGCCGCCAATTCCAGGGCGCGGGCGGTTGGCACCAGTGTGCCGCCCTGACGCATCAACAGCGGGTCGCCCAGCATATCGCGCAGCCGTGCCAACGCATGGCTGACCGCCGGCTGGCTCAGGTGCAGGCGCTCGGCGGCGCGGGTGACGTGTTGCTCGCTGAGCAAGGCGTCGAGGATCACCAGTAGGTTAAGGTCGACGCGGCGCAGATCATTCATCAACTGCATGTCCAGCATAAGAATTTGGAATTTAAATTTGCGCGACGAATACCCTAGAGTCCAGCAAAACCTTTGGGAGCGTCGAGATGACTGTGTTGCATTGGGTAGGTTTGTTAGCGCTGGCGGTGTTAGCCGGCGCGGTAGTGCCGTTTCAGAGTGCGATCAACGCCAACCTCGGGCGCGGGCTCGGCCATCCGTTGTAGGCCACCCTGGCGTCGTTACTGGTGAGCATCATCGTGCTGCTGCCGGTGATTGTGGCGATGCGTTTACCCCTGCCGAGCCTGGCCTTTATCAGCAAGGCACCGTTGTGGATGTGGGCCGGCGGTGCCTTTGGCGTGTGTTTTATTTCATTGGCGCTGATGCTGCTGCCCAAGCTCGGCGCATCGGGCTTCATTGCGCTGGCCATGGCCGGGCAGGTTCTCGCGTCATTGCTGCTGGACCATTTCGGCCTGTTCGGCCTGGTGGAACGTCAGTTGACAACCTCCCGGGCGTCAGGCGCGTTACTGCTGATCAGCGGCGTTGTGCTGATTCAGTTCAGCGGCGCTCAGCCGCCAGGCGATTGATCTGGGCCTGCTCCACCACGGGCTGCGGCGCGCCTTGGCTGGCCGCCTGCAACATCGCACGGCCGACGGTCTCGGTGCTCACCACCCAATCCGGTTTCAGTCGCCGCACAAACGAAAGCACCGGCCCGAGCACGCTATAGAAGGATTGGTACAACGGCGTCTTCGAACGCACACCGTGCAACGGCTGGATGATCCCCGGGCGGAACAGATACACCGCCTTGAACGGCAAGCGCAGCAAGGCATTTTCGGTCTTGCCCTTGACCCGCGCCCACATCGACTGGCCGGCTTCGGAACTGTCCGTGCCGGCGCCGGACACATAGATAAAGGTCATCTGCGGATTGAGCCGCGCCAGGGTGCTGGCCGCCACGAGGGTCAGGTCATAGGTGAGGTGGGTATAGCGCGCCTCCTTCATGCCCGCCGACGAAACACCCAGGCAGAAGAAACAGGCATCAAAACCCTGCAGCAGGTTTTCCAGGGGTTGGAAATCCAGCATGTCGTTGTGCAATACCTGATGCAGCTTGCCGTGCTCCTGAGTCAGGGGCGTGCGGCCGACGGCTACCACTTCCTGCACATCGGCCGCCAGCAGGCACTCGCGCAGCACACCCTGGCCCACCATGCCGGTGGCGCCGAATAACAGAACTCTCATGAAGGGACCTCAGCGGCACGCCGCACGCGTGATGCTTGAATGCATTGAGCGTGTAGCTTACCGCGTGCTGCCAAAGGCTGCCCCTATCAAAAAGCGCTACGAAAGATCTCCTCAATCTGACGCTGGTCCGCCCGCCGCGGGTTGGTCAGCCCGCAGGCATCTTTCAACGCATTGCTGGCCAGCAACGGAATGTCCTGCAACTTAGCGCCAAGCTCACGCAAGCCCGCAGGGATTTCCACGTCCTGTGACAACCGACGAATCGCCGCGATGGCAGCCTGGGCGCCCTCCTCGGCGGTGATGCCCTTGATATCCGCACCAAGGGCGCGGCCCACGTCGCTCAGGCGTTTGGCGCAGACGCTGGCGTTGAAGCTTTGTACATGGGGCAATAGCACGGCGTTGCACACGCCGTGGGGCAGGTCGTACAAGCCGCCCAATTGGTGAGCCATGGCATGCACGAAACCCAGGGACGCATTGTTGAAGGCCATGCCGGCGAGGAACTGCGCATAGGCCATGTTTTCCCGTGCGGCCTTGTCAGTGCCGTCGCGGACCGCCAGGCGCAGGTTGGCGCTGATCAACTCGATGGCCTTGATCGCGCAGGCGTCGGTGATCGGTGTCGCGGCGGTGGACACGTAGGCTTCGATGGCGTGGGTCAGCGCATCCATGCCCGTGGCGGCGGTGAGGCCCTTGGGCATGCCGACCATCAGCGACGGGTCGTTGACCGACAGCAACGGCGTGACATTGCGATCAACGATGGCCATTTTTACGTGGCGGCTTTCGTCGGTGATGATGCAAAAACGCGTCATCTCGCTGGCCGTGCCAGCGGTGGTGTTGATGGCAACCAGCGGCAGTTGTGGCTTGCTCGATCGGTCGACGCCTTCATAGTCGCCGATACGCCCACCGTTGGTGGCGCACAGGGCAATGCCCTTGGCGCAGTCATGGGGCGACCCGCCGCCCAGGGACACGACGAAATCGCAGGCACTCTGTTGCAGTAACGCCAGGCCTTTTTCGACGTTTTCCACGCTGGGGTTGGGCTTGGCGCCGTCGTAGATCACCGAGTCGATATCCTGCATCGCCAGCTTCTCGGCGATCATGCCGGCCACACCGGCTTTGGCCAGGCCGACGTCGGTGACGATCAACGCCTTGCCAAAGCCGTAGTTGCGGATGGCGGTCATCGCTTCGTCGAGGCAATCGATGCCCATGATGTTGACGGCGGGGATGAAGAACGTGCTGCTCATGATCAATCCTCAAAGGCTTTATGCCGACAGAATCAACCTGTACCGCGTGGCGCATCTTGATCAGGATCAATGCCGGCTCGTGATAAAGTCACCCCCCAGCCGATTTCGAGTAGACCCGCCGCAATGAAGGATTTCCAGGATATTGACGCCCACCTTGAAGACTGGAGCGCCCTGCGCGCTGCCGTCGACTTCAGCGGGATTCTGATCGGCAACGGCGCCAGCCGTACGATTTGGGAAGACTTTGCCTACGACTCGCTGTTCGAAAACGCCCGTACCGTCGAAGAAAAACCCCTGAGCCCCTCCGAACTCAGCGTGTTCGATGCCTTGCAGACCCGCAGTTTCGAGCAAGCCCTGGGCGCCTTGAAAACCACCAGCCGGGTCAACAAGGCCCTGGCGGTCAGCTCGGCGGCGCCGCGTAACCGTTACTACGCGATCAAGGAAGCACTGATCAACACCATCCATGCCGTGCACATTCCCTGGCGCCTGGTGCAACCGTCGACGCTGGCGACGATCAACGCGGAGCTGACCACCTACGCCACCGTCTTCACCAGTAACTACGATTTGCTCAACTACTGGGCGACCCTGCACGCACCGGGTATCGACGACCTGTTTCGCAGCGCCGACTCAAGCTTCGACCTGCGCAATACGCGCACCGACATCACCCGCATCCTGTACCTGCACGGAGGCCTGCACCTGGTGCGCAACCTCGACGGCACGGCGCGCAAATTGCCGTCCACCGACAGCACCCTGCTCAGCAGTTTTGCCATCAACAACACGATCAAGACCCTCGACGATGTGCCGCTGTTTGTCAGTGAAGGCAAGGTGCAGGAGAAACTCAAAAGTATCCGCAGTTCGGATTATCTGTCGTTCTGTTATGAACAGCTGTTGAGCCATGAAGGCGCGCTGTGCATCTTCGGCCATGACTTGGGGCCGCAGGATAAACACCTGGTGGATGCTATCGGCCAGGCCAGCATCAGCACCCTGGCGATCTCGGTGTCGGGGCGCAGTGATGGGTTTGTTCGTCAGCAGAAGCGGCGGTATATGGAGCTGTTCGAGGGCTCTAATGTGGAACTGAGGTTCTTTACCGCGCGTACGCACCCACTGGGCAATCCGGCATTGTCCGTCCCTGTAGAACGCTGAGCAAAATGTGGGAGCTGGCTTGCCTGCGATGGCGGTGGGTCAGCGACAGATTGGGCACCGATAAACCGCTATCGCAGGCAAGCCAGCTCCCACATTGAATGCATTTCAAGTCGGGCTCAGTCTCACTCCTCAGCGCTGTGCACCACCACCAGCAACTGCGCCTGCACCTCTCCCACCGAGCGAATCCGGTGGGGTTTCTGCGCGTTGAAATGCAGCGCATCACCGCGCGCCAACAGCACGCGCTCGTTCATGAAATCCACCTCAACCTGGCCTTCATGCACGAATAAAAACTCCTCCCCCAGGTGCTCCTTGAAGGTCTTGTCGGTGAACTCCGCCGGCGGATAAATGATGAACGGCAGCAGGCTGCGCTCGCTGACTTGGTGGGCCAGCACCGCATAACCCGGCGATGTGTCGGGCCGCTCATGGCTACGCACCAGGCTGTAGCTGTCGAGGCTGACGTTGTCTTCGCTGAACAGTTCTTCGACCTTCACGTTCAACGCTTTGGCAAGTTTCAACGCCGCAGCGATGGATGGCGTATTAAGCCCGCGTTCGACTTTCGACAGGTAACTCTTGGTCATCCCGGATTTTTCGGCCAAGGCCTCCAGGGTCACGCCAAGTTTTTTTCTTAATATTTTCAAGCGGATAGACATGTGCTGCGGTTAATCCCTGCAGAAAGCGATGAGACAGGCTTGCCAATGACACAAAGTGTCATATAGCATCTTTAGTGTCATTTGCATTCACCCAACGACCTTGCGAGCAGCGGGCGACCAGCAAATCCGACGTCCATTGAACCACCCAAAGGACACCGATATGGCCAAGACATTAGCACTCCCAAAAGACCAACTGGTCAAGCAAGCACTGAGCCAGATGCAAAACAGCCTGGCAGATAATACGTGGACCGACCGGCAAAAGCTGGCGCTGACCTGCCGAATCCTGTTCGAGTACGGCCACGACTCCGGCCTGGCCGGGCAGATCACCGCACGTGGGCCGACGCCCGGCACCTACTACACCCAGCAACTGGGCCTGGGTTTTGACGAAATCACGGCCAGCAATCTGTTGCTGGTCAACGAAGACCTCGAAGTACTGGAAGGCCATGGCATTCCCAACCCCGCCAACCGTTTTCACACCTGGGTGTACCGCGGCCGCCCGGATGTAAACTGCATCATCCACACACACCCCACGCACATTGCCGCGCTGTCGATGCTGGAAGTGCCGTTGCAGGTGTCGCACATGGACCTTTGCCCGCTGTACGAAGATTGCGCGTTCCTGGAGGCCTGGCCCGGCGTGCCGGTGGGCAATGAAGAAGGGGAAATCATCACCGCGGCCCTGGGCGACAAGCGCGCCATTCTGCTCTCGCACCACGGCCAGTTGTCCACCGGGGCCAGCATCGAAGAAGCCTGCGTGATTGCGCAGTTGATCGAACGGGCTGCCAAGTTGCAGTTGCTGGCGATGTCTGCTGGTACCGTCAAACCGATCCTGCCGGAGCTGGGGCGCGAGGCCCACGACTGGATCTCCAAGCCCAAACGCCACGGCGCCGCGTTCAACTATTACGCCCGGCAAAACCTGCGCAAGCACGCCGATTGCTTGAACTGATTGCCCCCCTTTTCGACCGGAGTTTCCCCCATGTCCAACCCAACCATTCACGGCATCATCGGCTACACCATCACGCCCTTCAGCGCCGACGGCCAGCGCGTTGACCTCGACGCCCTCGGGCGCTCCATCGACCGCTTGATCAACAGCGGCGTCCACGCCATTGCGCCCTTGGGCAGCACGGGCGAAGGCGCTTACCTGAGCGATGCCGAGTGGGATGAAGTCAGCGCCTACAGCATCAAGAAAGTCGCCAAGCGCGTGCCGACCATTGTCAGCGTGTCCGACCTGACCACCGCCAAGGCCGTGCGCCGCGCCCGCTACGCCGAAGAGCACGGCGCCGATGTGGTCATGGTGCTGCCGGCCTCGTACTGGAAACTCAGTGACGCGGAAATCCTCGCTCACTACGCCGCCATCGGCGACAGCATCGGCGTGCCGATCATGCTTTACAACAACCCGGCCACCAGCGGCACCGACATGTCGGTGGAGCTGATCCTGCGTATCCTCAAGCAGGTCGAGAACGTGACCATGGTCAAGGAGAGCACTGGCGACATCCAGCGCATGCACCAGTTGAAACTGCAAAGTGACGTGCCGTTCTACAACGGTTGCAACCCGCTGGCGCTGGAAGCCTTCGCGGCTGGCGCCAAAGGCTGGTGCACCGCGGCGCCGAACCTGATCCCGCAACTGAACCTGAGCTTGTATCAGGCCGTACTGGCCGATGATTTGAACAAGGCGCGGGAGCTGTTCTACCGACAGTTGCCCTTGCTGCAATTCATCCTCAAAGGCGGGCTGCCGGCGACGATCAAGGCCGGGTTGCGCTTGACCGGGCTGGAGGTGGGTAATCCGCGCTTGCCGGTGTTCCCGTTGGGTGAGGCAGGGATCGGACAGCTCAAAGCGTTGCTGTCATCGGTATAAAAAAAACGCCCGGCTCTCGCGAGCCGGGTGCAGGTCTTCTTGCACAACTGTCAGGTCTTGTCCTTGATAGTGACACTGGGACCATTGGTCTTGACGCTGGCAATGCCATTGTCTCGTGCGGCTGTAGAGGTGTACTGCTCACTGCTGCCGATTACTTGATGATTGGCCGCCTTGAGGTTGAAGAAGGGTTGGCCGTTGCTGGCCACTTTTTTCTCATAACGTTCATCATGTGGGCTGTTTGTCTGCACTGAAGCAATGCCGGCTTCAGTGGCACCGCGGGTGGTGTAAAGCTCGCTGGTCAATATGGTTTCTGCGTTCGCCGCCTTAAGCACGAAACGAAACTGCCCGTTACTGCTTTTACTCAACTCATACCATCCAGCCATGACTTTCTCCTTTGAGTGGGATATCGCTCCCAAACTTGTAGGATTAAAGGCCATGCCCCAATTTTTTCCAGCCAAACACGGGAGATCTATTTAGCTGGAGACAAATGACAATAATTCTCGATATCATTCGCGACTTTTCCACGTCGTACTTCGTCAAGAAGGGTATCCATGTCTCGTCCCCAGCCCGACCCGTCGGCGGCCGATGCCTGTCGCGGGTTTTATGCAGACATTCTGTATTTCCTGCGTAAACGCACGGACAACGCCAGCGACGCTGCGGACATGGCCCAGGATGTGTTTACCCAATGGCTGGGCTACCGCGACCGTGCCAAGGTCGAGCAGCCACGGGCGTTTCTGTTCCAGATGGCGCGCAACCTGCTGCGCGATCACTGGCGCAAACAGAAGGTACGGCAAACCGTCCACCCTGATCACGCCGAAATGGATGCCGAGCCGGTCACCGACGAGCACAACGACCCCATGGCCGCCGCCCTTCGCCTGCAACGCCTGGAACAGTTGAAAGAAGTCCTTGCCGAACTCTCGCCGCGCCGACGAGAAGCCCTTATGCTGCACCGCTTCGAAGGCTTGAGCCAGGCGCAGATAGCAACGCGCATGGGCATCTCCACCAGCATGGTGGAAAAGCACATCGCCTTTGCCCTGCTGCACTGCAAGCGCCGCCTTCAACCCGCCCCCGGCACGGAGCAGCCAGAATGAACCGCCCGAGCGACACAGACGCGCTGGACAGCCAAGCGAGCGATTGCATCGACGCCCAAGCCGCCAGTTGGTTTGCACGCAACCGCAACGAAGCAAGCCGCGCCGACCGTAAAGCCTTTGCCGACTGGCAGGCGGTGCCCGCGCATGCGCGCGCCTATGCCGAATTCGAACAGCTGTGGGCCGACCTCGCCCAGTTGCAACAACTGAACAAACCGTTGGCACTGCCCAAGCGCAAGCCCAGCCTTTGGCGCCCTGCCCTGGCGATGGCGGCTGCTCTGCTCTGCGCCGTGCTGGCGACCTCTATCGGCGCACCGCGCGAGCTGTATCACAACCAGGTTGCCACCCATGCCAAGGGCATGCGCACTTTGAATCTGCCAGATGGCAGTACCATGTATGTGAATGCCAACACCCATATCCGCGTGGACTTCAGCGCCCATCAACGGGTGCTGCACCTGGACAAAGGCCAGCTGTACATCGAAGTGGCCGCCGACAAGGAACGCCCCCTCTACGTGCAGGCCGGCGAGTCGAGCGTACGGGTGGTGGGCACGGCTTTCGATGTGCGCCGTGGGCAGCAGCAATTGGTGGTCAGCGTTGCCCATGGCCAGGTCGCTTTCGCGCCAAATGGCAATAGCCCGGTCACCCTGCTCGACGCCCAGCAACGGGCCTCATACAACTACGCCAAAGGCACCGTGCAATCGCAAAGCCTCAGCGCCGAAGAGATCGCCGATTGGCGCAACGGGCATTTGTCGTTTCGCAATCGAGAGCTGGCCAGCCTGATCGACGAACTTAGCCTCTACCGTCCACAGACGCCGTTGCAGGTCAGCAAGGCCGTCGCGCAGCTCAAGGTGTCGGGCAACCTTGATGTGAGCGACCCGGACGCCCTGCTCAACGCCTTGCCCGCGCTGTTGCCAGTGAAAACCGTGCTCTCGGCGGATGGCATCATGAGAATCGAGCCGAGCAAATAAACGGCAGAAACCACACATGAGAATATTTTTCATTCGCATGTGTGGTTTTTTTTGCCTGCCCCGTCTTCCTCCTGTCTGTGTTTGATACGCACACCTTTTTGGCTATTTAGCCGCTCCGGGGGATTTCATGTTTCGCGCGCCTTGCCACGCTTCGCACCTGTTTCTTCGACCGACACTCATGGCTACGTGCCTGGCCTTGAGCCTCAGCGCCGAAGCCGAGTCGTTCAAGCTGCACCTGCCGGCCCAGTCGCTGGCCACGTCCCTGAGCCTGGTGGCCCAGCAAGCGAAAATCCAGCTGCTGTTCGATGAAACCCTGCTCAAGAACGTGCAGGCCCCAGCGCTTGACGGTGACTACACCCCGGAAGTGGCCATCCGTTCCCTGCTCAAAAACGGTGAGCTCAACCTGATCAAGGTCGGCAGTACCTATGTGGTGCGCCCCGACGAGGGCAAAACCACCACCGGTGGTGCAATCCAGTTGGACACCCTGAGCGTGATCGGTACCGGCAATGAGGTAAACGCCAGCACCGTCAACCGCTCCACCCTGACCCAGGCCGACATCGACCGTTACCAGTCCAATAACATTCCCAGCCTGTTGCAGACCTTGCCCGGTGTCAGCCAGGGCGGCTCGCTGAAGCCCGGCGGCCAGACCATCAACATCCGTGGTTTCGGCGATGCCGAAGACGTGCCGCTGACCGTTGACGGTGCCACCAAGACAGGCTTTGAGCGTTACCAGCAAGGCACGGTGTTTATCGAGCCCGAGCTGATCAAGCGCATTGAAGTGGAAAAAGGCCCCAACTCGCCGTTCACCGGTAATGGCGGCTTCGGCGGCACGGTCAACATGGTCACCAAGGACGCTCCGGACCTGCTCAAGGACGGCCGCAACAGCGGTGCGATGCTCAAATATGGCTACTCCAGCAACGACCATGAACAGGTCTACAGCAGTGCCGTCTATGGCCGTACCGACGACGGCCGTTTCGATGCGCTGGCCTACCTGACCCAACGCGACGGCGGCGATATGAAGGTGGCCGCCAAATTGCCCAACGACAACAATGAGTACCCGATCAACCCCCAGCGCCTGCCCAACAGCGCCCAGGATGTGGACGGCAAGCTGTTCAAGGTCAACGCGCACTTTACCGATGAGCACAGTGTCGGGCTGTCGTACTCGCGCTCCCACAGCAACCGCTGGACCCCGTTTTCCGCCGCCAGCTACCCCACGCCACCGACCCAGTTCAACATCGACCGCTACGGCTACGAAGGCGCGTTGAAGCGCTTCCTCGCCCACCGTGACACGGTCGACACCACCTGGTCGGGCAAGTATGAATACCAGCCGCTGGACAACCCGCTGGTGGACTTGACCATCAAGTATTCCCAGTCCAACACCGAACAGACCGATGAGCGTGACGCCACGGCGTTTTTCCAGTTGGCCACCGGCGGGCGCAAGATGGACACCGCCTACACCGACAAGCTCCTGGATATCCGTAACGTCAGCCTGTTTGACACCGGCCCCTTGCAGCATGCCGTGACGGTCGGCGGGCAAATCCGCAAGCACACCCGCGAAACCGAGATGTGGATGCCCGGCGCCACCTACAACACGCCGCGCTACAACTACGGGCACTTTCAGCCGGGCTTCATGCCCCACGGCAAAGTCGATACCAACAGCTTCTTTATCCAGGACGCGGTGACGTTGGGCGACGTGACGATCACGCCGTCGCTGCGCTACGACCATGTGCGCAACCGCGGCGAAGGCAACGATGCGCCCTACTACAACAACCCCAACCCGGCAGTGGGTCACGACTACAGCGACCGCACCTACACCGGCTGGTCGCCACGCCTGGCGCTATTCTGGACCGTGACGCCGAATGTGGGGCTGTTCGCCAACTGGAGCCAGACCTGGCGCGCCCCGGTGATCGACGAACAATACGAAGTGCAGGGCGTGGGCAGTCGCACCGCCACCAGCGTCGACCTGGACCCGGAGCGCATCACCTCGATCACCGTGGGCAACATCACCAGCTTCGATAACCTGCTCGCCCAGGACGACAACCTGCAACTGCGCACCACCCTGTTTCACAACAAAGTCGAAGACGAGATCTTCAAGGCCACAGGCGTGGGTTGCCAGAACCAGGCTGTCAATGGCGGCAGCATCGCTTCAGCTTGCCCGCCTGGGCCGATGTCCAACTACCGCAATATCGGCAGCCTGACCATCAAGGGCGTTGAGCTCGAATCGATCTACAACTCCACCTACCTGTTTGGCTCGGTGTCGTTCGCCTATGCCAAGGGCCAGCACCAAGGCGCCTACACCAATCCCTGGGGCCCGGACGTAGCCGCACGGGATATTCCGCCGACCAAATGGGTGCTGGTACTGGGCACTCACATCCCGGCCTGGGATGCCCAGGTGGGCTGGATGGGCCAATTCATCGGCGCCACCGACCGCCTGCCCAGCGACAAATACTCGGGCGGCCCGGGCTCCAGCATCGGCGATGTGTTCTACGACCAGTACGGCAACAAGCGCTACAACACCCAGGGCCTGTTCGCCAAATGGGCGCCGCAGCAGGCATATCTCAAAGGCACCGAGGTGAACTTCACGGTGGACAACCTGTTCAACAAAAACTTCCGCCCGGCCTTGAGCGGCGACCGTGCCTACACGAAAGGGCGTGATGCGAAGATCAGCGTGACGCGGTTCTTCTAAGCACACACACATTCCAAATGTGGGAGCTGGCTTGCCTGCGATAGCCATAGGTATCTACACAACTGTGCAGTTCGCCGCAGCCACCGGTAACCACGATGCGAAGCGAGCCGCTCTTGATCTTGATCTGCTTGTGATCTTGATCTCAGGCGCCCCGTCAAACCACGCTGGCCGGAATTCGACAGGGATTTGGGGGGTAAACCGGCAGGGATGCCAGTTTAGCCGCCCCGCGCCATGGAGGGCGCGTGGCGGCGGCCCCCCAAATCACTGGCGGATTACGGGCACACCGAGCCTAGGCGAGGTGCCAAGTGGTGGGGCAAGAGCCCTTTTGGTTACTTTTGGGGCTCTTTTCCAAAAGTGACCCGCTGTCAGAGCGGAACCCTAAGTGGCCGTTACCGCAGGAATGGATATGTACACAATCCAACTGTGTCGACTGCCGGGCCGCCTTCGCGAGCAAGCCCGCTCCCACAGTTGGATTGTGGGGTGTCAGGTGGATAGGTGTCGGCTGGGAGGCCGCCGTCGCAGGCAAGCCAGCTCCCACATTTGAATCGCGGGGCGTCAGGTAGATATGCACTGGCCGCCGGGGCCGTCACGGGAGCAAGCTCCCACAGGGAACCGCGCCCATTTCAGGCCAGGTAGCCATCCCCGCGCAACAGGGTTTCCAGGCAGTGTTCGGTGATGTGATAAAACGCCTTGAGCTCCTGGATTTTTGCCAATAGCTGCGCGTTGTCCACAGGCTCGGCACGTTTGACCGCCAGGATCATCTTGTTCTTGTTGGTGTGTTCCAGCGAGATGAACTCGAACACCTTGGTCTCATAGCCACAGGCTTCAAGGAACAATGCGCGCAGGCTGTCGGTGACCATTTCCGCCTGCTGGCCCAGGTGCAGGCCGTATTGCAGCATCGGCTTGAGCAACGCCGGGCTCTGGATCTGCAGGCGGATCTGTTTGTGGCAGCACGGCGAGCACATGATGATCGACGCACCGGAACGGATGCCGGTGTGGATCGCGTAGTCGGTGGCGATGTCGCAGGCATGCAAGGCAATCATCACGTCCAGCTCACTGGGCGCCACGCTGCGTACATCGCCACATTTGAACACCAGCCCCGGGTGCTCCAGGCGTGCGGCGGCGCTGTTGCAGAGGGTGACCATGTCTTCACGCAACTCGACACCGGTGACCTCGCCCTCGGCCTTGAGGGTATTGCGCAGGTAATCGTGAATAGCGAAGGTCAGGTAACCCTTGCCCGAGCCGAAATCGGCGACACGCACCGGGCGGTCGAGTTGCAACGGCGACGACGTCAGCGCATGGCTGAACACTTCGATGAACTTGTTGATCTGCTTCCACTTGCGCGACATCGAGGGGATCAGCGCCTGCTTGGCGTCGGTCACGCCCAGGTCGGAGAGAAACGGCCGGCTCAGGTCGAGGAAGCGATTTTTTTCACGGTTATGCTCGGCTGAAGGCGCTTCGCGCAGTTGCTGCGGTTTGCTTTTGAACAGCGAGCTTTTGTTCTTCTTGCTGTATTCCAACTGGGCTTCGTCGGTCAGCGCCAGCAAGTGCGCGTTCTTGAACGAGCTGGGCAACAGCTCGGCGATCGCCGCCACGCCGTCGGCCAAGGGGAAGTTCTTGGTGATGTCGCGGGTCTTGTAGCGATAGACGAACGACAGGCAAGGCTGCTCCTTGACCACCACCGGCTTGATGATCAGCCGCTGCAACTCGGCTTCCTCACCGACGTACTTGGCCAGCACCAGCTTGATAAAAGCGTTCTGGGCCAAGCTTGCGCTCAACAGTTCGGTGAACTGGGCATGATGATCCGGCGCAGGGCGGGCAGGTTGAGCGGTGACGGACATGAACAAAAACGCCTCGGGTAAAGAATGCCGGGCATTTTAGGCGGGATGGGGGTTCAGGGCACGGGGTTATTTGATCAACGGTCAATCAACCCGAATAAGGATGCTGCCTTGTGTAGGAGCGAGCTTGCTCGCGAAAAACGTCAACGATAACGCGGGTGTCCTGAATGAACGCGGCGTCGATGAGTTTTTCGCGAGCAAGCTCGCTCCTACAAAAAAGCAGTTATTCGAGTACGACCAGGCGATTGGGCAGTTCGTTGCGGGTTTGGGTAACGGGCACATGCACCTTGAGCAACTCGCCACAGGCTTCAACGCAGGCGATGAACCCGGCCAGCGTCTGCCCCTGTTTAACTTGCTGGGTAAACGCCTGGACAATAGCGTCCCAATTGCTGTCATCCAGGCGCTTGGAAATCCCCTCATCCACCAGGATCTCCACATAACGCTCAGCCTCACTGACAAAAATCAGCACCCCGGTGCTGCCCACCGTGTGGTGCAGGTTCTGCTCCAGAAACTGCCGCCGCGCCAGGTTGGACGCACGCCAGTGGCGTACCGAACGCGGGATCAGCCGAGTAGTGACCTTGGGCAAGCGGAACACCAGGCACAGCACAATGAACGTCGCCCACTGCGCCACCAGCAAGGTGTACATGGTCAGGTAACCCGACAGGTAATGCACCACGCCCGGCACCACCAACGCGATCAAGCTCGCCCACAGTAACGGAATGTAGGCGTAGTCGTCGGCGCGCGCCGCCAGCACGGTGACCAACTCCGCGTCGGTGGTTTTCTCGACCCGGGCGATCGCTTCGGCGACTTGGCGCTGCTCGTGTTCAGTCAGTAATGCCATGGTTGTAGATGCTCTATTCTCGTTATTGTCATTACC